>JALZID010000140.1 GCA_030860485.1 Pseudomonadota bacterium
TCTTGCGCCAGGGCCCGATTGAGCACCCGGTCTTCTCCCGCGCCGATCCAGACGACCCGCACACCGCGCCTTTCCACGGCGGCGGCGAGTGCGACGTAATGAGGCCAGCGCTTGCTCTCCCAACGACGGCTGCCCCCGGGGTGAAACAGGGCGAAGCGTCCGTTCCGAAGCCCGTGGGCTTGGCACCAGCCTGATACCTGTTCTTGTTCCGCCGGACCCGTCGGCAGCCACGGTCGGGGTTCCGCCTCGGGGACGCCGGCGGCCCGCAGCAAGGCATTCAGCGTGTCGAAGGGGTGGGGCTTTTCGCGCCCTGCCGCGGGCGGGGTATGGGTGTAGGCCGGGCTCGGCGCATTGCCGACCCGTTCGGGAACGCCGGACAAGAGGCACAACCACCGCGAGCGGCCGCTGCACTGGAGGTCGTAGAGGCGCGCATAACGTCCCCTCCGGAGATGCGTCAAGGCCCGGCACATGGCCGCCGTACCGCGTCTTTCGACGGCGTGGACCGCAAGCCCCGGCCAGCCGTCGAAGATGGGATCGTAAGGGGGGGCGGTCAGGATCGTGGCGCGGCCCTCGTGTTCCTGGATGCGACGGATGATGGGCGTGGCGATCATGAGGTCCCCGAGTGCCCCCCACTTGAAGATCAAGGCGCCGTGACGTGGCCGGCTCATCATCGGTCCGGGCCCCGCGCCACCAGGGCGCCCAGGAACAGCGGCAGGTACACGGCGAAGGGCTTGGAGAGATAGGAGAAGCTGAATAGCCCCGCGGCGATGATAGCGAACGATCCCGCGAGCAGGGTGCCGGCCGCCGCCCGTCCGCGGGCCGCGGCGACTCGCCAGCGCAGGGCCCCCCGCGCGAAAAACACCCCGAGCCACAGGAACACGGCGCCGACCCCGATGAGCCCGGTTTCATACCAACAGTCCAGCACGAAGTTGTGCAGGTGCTTCACGACTATCGGTGCCCGTTCGGGGCCGCGATCGACGGTGAGGATCCGTTCATGGAGTGCCGTATTGCCGAGGCCGACTCCCACGAACAGCTGCCGAGGCGGCGACGCCAGGGCCTGGCGCCAGATCACGGTGCGCCCGGCGCTCAACTGATCGGTCGCTCCGGAGAGCGTGTCGCGCGAGGCGGCCCCGCGCAATAGGACATCCCCCTGCGTCATGACCGCCGCCGCGAACAGCACCACGGTCACGGCCAGGGCGGTGCGGGCGCGCCACCCCTGTGCCAGCCAGGTGAAAACGAACACGGCCGCCGTGAGCCCGACGAGCGCGGCGCGGCCCTGGGCGAGCAGGATGTAATAGCCGGCCGCCCCCAGGCAGAGCGCCGCGCCCCACCGCCCGGCGCGCCCCCCGGTGCCGAGGAGCGTGTACAAGGCGAAGGGGGTGAGGAACGCTAGACCGTCTTCCTGCAACATCCGTGTGGGGCTGAAATCCGGTGATTGGAGCTGCCAAAGGAGCTTGCCGTAGAGGACCCCGAGCATGGCTATCGCCGCGAACCCGAGTGTCCGGACCAGGCGCTCGAGACCGCCGGGTACTCGTTCGATGGCGGCATAGGCGAACATCCACATCGAAGCCTCGGCCGCGAATTTGAGCCATTCGCGGATCCCACGCAGCGGGTCCAGGGCCGTCGGGATCCCGAGGGCGAAGGCCATGAGCAGGGTCGCGAAAACCCATAGGAGCCGCCGGTCGAACTGTCGGGGCCGGCGGTAGACGCAAAGCGACCACAGCCAATAGAGCACCAAGAGCCACGTGAACACGGCTCGGCCCAAGACCTGGGCGAGCGGCAGCCCGCATGGGAGCAGGTAGCCCCAACGCCAGTAGGGTTCCTCGAGCCGGAGGCGCAAGCGGCTAAGCACTGCCGAGGGAGTGGACATACGCGAGCACCTGGTCGACACCGATCCCCGCCATCCCGGACCCGGGAACGGCCGGGGTGATGGCAGAGAGGAATGGCGAATAGGCGAGCGGAGGGTATCGCCCATTGAATAGACCGATGGCCGGGGTATGAACGGCAGCCGCGAGGTTGTAGACCCCGGTGTCGTTGCCGACGAAGAGCCCGCAATCCGAAAGGAGCGCCGCGACTTCGTCGATGGGTTCGCCGATGACCGCCAGGCACCCTGCGTGGGGATGCTGGGTCGCGATGGCAGTCGCGACATTGCGCTCCGCTTCGCCGCCGAGCAGGAAGATGATGGGAAAGACCGGTTCGAGCTCCAGAGAAAGGGCCGCGAAACGGGCCTCGCCCCAGCGCCGATCCGGCTCGCTGCACCCGATCCCCAAGGCCGCCCAGGGTCTTGGGAGGGTCCCGAAACGGCGGGCCACGGCCTCGCGGGCGGCACCGGCAATCGCGAGCGGTGGCTCGATACCGGGTCGTTCCAGCCCCAGGCGTTCGAGCAGGCAATCGGCCATAGCGATCGGGTGCCCATGGTGCTCATCCCGCGCGAGCGTCGCGCCGCCATCGAGCAACCAGCCTTGCCATCCGCGTCCGTAACCGAAGCGCCTCGGGATCCCGGCCAGACGGCAGGCGAACGCATAACGGCCGCTGCCGTGCAGCACGAAGGCCTCGGTAAAGCGATGCGCCTGGAGCTCGTGGGCCAGGCGTAAGATCCCCAAGACCCCATCGTGCCGGCCGGGGTTGCGCTCCAACCACAGGACCTCGCCCACCGCCGGCTCCGCGGCGAGGAGGCGGTCCGCCTGCGACCGGCGCTTGGTCAGAAGCGTCACGCTCCCCGCCGTGCCGGCGCGGGCGATGGCCCGGAGATGCGGCAGATGCCAGAGCATGTCCCCGATGCCGGGCAGCGGCTGGATCACGAGCGTCCCGCCGGGAGTCGGATCAGCGCTCACGGGATTGGTGCAACGATTCATAGAGCGCAATCGTGCGATCCAGCATCGCGCGCAGGGTATAAGGGTGCAGCCGCGGCACCGTGCGCGGGTGCAGGATGAAGTCCAAGGTCTTGGCCACCAGCGCCGGGAGATCTCCGGCCGGTGTTCGGCCTTCTGGAAACACCCGGGTCAAGATCTCGTGGATCCCCCCATGGTCATAACCGATCACCGGGACGCCGAGGCTCAGGGCCTCCAAGGTGGTGCGTCCGAACGCCTCGCCGACCTTCGAGAGGCACAACACGAGGTTCGAGGCGGCCATGATCTCACGCAGGTCTGCACGATGGCCGAGGGCGCTCACGTGTTCGTAGAGCCCGCGGGCGCCGATCTCGGCCTCCAGCGCCGAAATGCGCTCGGGCCGGTCCGCGCCCCCGGCGAGGAGGCCGTGGACCGGTATGCCGCGCTCCCGCAGCGCCGCGATGAGGGCGAGAAAGTCATCCTGTCCCTTGCGCGGCGAGATCCGGGCAGGCAGGGTCAGGACGAATCGGCCGGCCAGCATCGGCAACTCGCGCTCCCACGCAACCCGCCAGTCCGGTGGCGGGTCGTAGCCGTGAGGATAATCCAGAGGGTCCACCCCTCGGGGTATGACCACGATGCGCCGCTCTTCGACCCAGGGATAGCAATACCGGATGTGATCGCGGACGGTGTCTGAGATGGCGATCACGGCTTCCCCGCGTGCCATGACCGCGCTGTAGCGGTTGACCGAATAGAGCCCGTGGAAGGTAGTCACGAAGCGCGTGCGTCGCGAGGGCGGGAGACTGCGCCAGGCGCTGAGCGCGAGCCAGGCGGGGAGTCGCGAGCGTGCGTGGAGGATATCCACCCGCCGTTCACGCAAGAGGCGCCGGAGCGGGACGAGGTAGCGCAGGACGCGCGCGGATTTCTCTCCCACGGCCCACGGAATATGTTCGGCGCCAGCCTCGACGATTGCCTGTGTCAGACGGCCCGGCGCCGCGATGACGAGCGCTCGATGTCCGCATCGCACCAGCTCGCGAGCGACCTCCAAGGTCCCCCGCTCGACCCCGCCGCCCTCGAGCGCGGGTAGCAATTGGACCACCGTCAGGGGCACTGGAGGCTAGCGTAAGACCCGCCCAGAAGCCTACGGCAGCCCCGGGACAAGGGTAAGCGGGCAAGTTTCAGCGTTAGTTGAACACTTGTTTGACATCGACGTGACAAAGTTTCAGCGTTAATTGAACGCTCATGGCTTCCCCTGAAATGGTTTGTTGGGACGAAGGTAAGGTACCTCGCGAA
>JALZID010000141.1 GCA_030860485.1 Pseudomonadota bacterium
GCCCACGAGCAGGAGGCCGAGCTTGCGAAGCGCCGACAGCGCGTAGCCGAAGAACGCGACCGCCTTGTAGCGGCCACCGGCGTCCGTGACCAGCCCCCCGGCCACACGTACCAGGGCACTGGCGCCCTGGTAGAGGCCGTCGAGCAACCCGAACTGCAATGGCGTCATGCGCAGCTCGAGCACGAAGTACAGTGGCAGGACCGCGGTCAGTGCTTCGGAGGAAATGTCGGTGAAGAAGCTGGTGAGGCCGAGGACCACGACGTTGCGAGGGCGGCGCCCCGGTACCGAGGGCCCGCCGCCGCGACCGGCCCGGTAACGTTGGACACTGCCCGATCTCGCAGCGACGGATACACAGTCCCGATGATACAGGCAGAGCCGGTACCACGTCGTAGTCAGGACGGGCGACTCAGGTCCTGCGGCATCGGCTCGCCGAGAAATGTTTCGCGCAACGAGTACCAGAGGCGCAGCCGCTCCCAGCGCGGCTCTTTCAGCACCTTGAGCTCCTCCGACAAGAACGGGCTCGGGAGGAACACGGTGGTCATCTGCTCGCCGAACCCGTTCCAGAGGCGCAGCCCCCAACTCCGGCCCCCGCCGCATTTCGCACCCCGCGTCTCGAAGAACGCGGCGCGCGCGACCCGGCGTTTTGCGGCAAGCTCCGGCGAGGGCGTGCCCTTGTGCGTCCCGATGCAGAGGTGGAAGTGCCAGTGGCCGAGGTCCACGGTGAGATAACCGTCGAAGAGCGAGACCTTGGGCGGATCTTTGAACCGGATCTCGAAGACCGCGCCTTGGATGCACGGACCCACGGTGATCTCGCCCCAATGCTCCTTGAACAGGAGATCGGCGAGCCTTTGCATCTCTGCCTCCGTGGGCTCGAAATCGGAGTACTCGGTTACCGTCCCGTCCGGGTTGTCGATCACCTCGCGGCGGGGCGTTTGCGTTTCATTCATAATGACCTCCCTCGAACGCCTCGGGCGTTCAGGAGTCTATGCCCTCTTAGCGATGGGGCACCCACGGGGGGCCCCTACCTCGAACGCCTTGGGCGGTCAGAGCTCAATGCCCTTCTGTGCCCTCACGCCGGCCTCGAAGGAGTGCTTGACCGCCCGCATCTCGGTCACGGTATCGGCGGCCTCGATCAGCCCGGCCGGTGCGCTGCGACCGGTGACGACGACATGCTGCATGGGCGGGCGCCGCTCGAGATCACGCAGCACCTCTTCTGTGCTTAGATACCCGTATTTCAGCACCAGGGTCAACTCATCGAGCACCACGAGCTGGAGCCTCGGATCTTGCAACATTCCGCGCGCCACATCCCAGGCCGCCCGAGCGGCCTCCGCATCGCGACCGCGGTCCTGGGTCTCCCAGGTATAGCCCTCGCCCATGACGTGGTACTCGAGATCGGGAACGCGACGGAGGAACGCCGCCTCCCCGGTCGGGATGCTCCCCTTGATGAACTGCACGACCCCGACTCTCATGCCGTGCCCCAAGGCGCGCACCACCATGCCGAAGGCCGAGCTAGACTTGCCCTTGCCGTTGCCGGTCAGGACCAGGAGCAATCCCTTGTCCTCGCTGGCGCGGGCGATGGCGGCGTCGACGACCGCCTTCTTGCGCTGCATGCGCAGCCGGTGACGTTCTTCCGGCGGGAGCGGATCCATCGCGGGATCCACGATTCTCAGTGCCCGCCCAGCGCCCGTCTATCACGCGCCCCCGACAGGCCCAAAGCGCCGAGCGCGGCATGCGCGATCGCCGCGACGGCGACGTAGAACGCGAGCGTGGCCAGGGAGGACGGGAAGTATCTCGCAATCCGCGCACCGAATTCCGCGAGGTTCGGCTCGAAACGCCCGGAGAAGAAATAGAACCCGCCGCTCGAAAACAAATCGCTCACCACGCCGCCGATGACGACGCTCGCCGCCAGGGGCAGCAAGGTCGAGAAAGCAAGGCGATGGCGAACCGCGTACCAGCGGCCGGCGAGCCACAGCGCGCCGTAGGCAGGTAGGAGAAATCCGTAAGCGGGGCTGATACAGAAGCTCGACACCCCTCCGAAGGCAATGGCGGCGTAATCGATGAGCGCCGCTTCGACCAGCAGGGCGGCCGCTATCCACATCGGGCGCAGATACACGCCGGCGAGGAAGAAAACCGCGGCGGAGGCATCAGGGAGATGCAATTCGCCGGCGAAGTGGTCGCTGCGGGTGGCGGCCATGCAGAGGGCCAGGGCAAGGGCGATGAGCGCGGCGTGGCGGTCGGTCTTGTCGGTCATGGGTCTTTCCTCATGCGTTGGGGTCTATTATCCCCGTTGTTATGGGGAAGTCCTTATAGCGTGGTTAGCTTTCAGCTCCATCAAACAATCAGCACACAGACAGTCATCGTAATAATCCATGATATAAGCGCGTTCTTCTCTTGAAAGATCTACACTGGAGCATTGACAGATCAGAACTGTGCCCACCTTGCACTCAAAGGTTACGCCGCAGCGAGGGCAAATCTTATCTTCGTGGCGTGGCATAGAAATGCACGATCCGCATGGTTAGCTCTACGGATCTTACGATGGTTCCCTTATACTTGGTCTCGCAACGCTTTTGCAGCGGCGACCATATTCGCAAGCGCCGCCCTGGTCTCCGGCCACTTGCGGGTTTTCAAGCCACAGTCGGGGTTGACCCAGAGGTTGCGGGCTGGCAGTACAGCCAGCGCTTTATGCAGGAGTGCAGTCATCTCCTGTTCGGTCGGAACGCGGGGCGAGTGGATGTCGTATACGCCTGGGCCGATCTCGTTGGGGTAACGAAAGCTCGCGAAGGCATCAAGCAACTCCATCTGCGACCGGGACGTTTCGATGGTGATGACGTCGGCATCCATCTCGGCGACGGACTCGATGATGTCGTTGAACTCCGAGTAGCACATATGGGTATGGATTTGAGTCTCGTCGACCACTCGGGAGGAGGCCAGTCGAAACGCTTCGACCGCCCAATTGAGATACTCTTTCCAATCGGCCTGACGCGTAGGCAGTCCCTCACGGATGGCCGGTTCATCGATCTGGATGATACGGATCCCGGCTTTTTCGAGATCGCACACTTCATCGCGGATCGCCAAGGCGATTTGTTTCGCCGTGCTGGAACGCGGCTGATCATCGCGCACAAATGACCACTGCAGGATCGTGACCGGCCCCGTGAGCATTCCTTTGATGGGTTTCGCGGTCAACGACTGTGCGTATTTCGACCATTTCACCGTCATCGGCGCCTGGCGTTCCACATCGCCGTAGATGATGGGCGGTTTGACGCAGCGCGAGCCGTAGCTCTGCACCCATCCGCTGCCGGTGAACGCGAAGCCCTTCAGAAGTTCACCGAAGTATTCCACCATGTCGTTGCGTTCGAACTCACCGTGCACTAGCACATCCAGGCCCACGTCTTCCTGCCAGCGGATGGCCTGCTCGGTTTCGGTGCGGATCGCCGCCTCGTACTGTTCCGGCGTGAGTTCGCCTTTCTTGAGCCGAAGCCGGAGCCTTCTCACGTCATCGGTTTGCGGGAAAGACCCGATGGTGGTCGTGGGAAATAAAGGCAGATTGAGGTCCGCGCATTGCCTTTCCTGACGCACGCCAAAGGGGCTTTGGCGTTTGAGATCGTCGGGGCGGACGGCGGCAAAGCGCTGTTGCACCGCTGGCCGGTGGATCAAAGCCGACCGGCGACGGCTCTCCATGTCGAGCATGTTTTCCTTGAGCTTATCGGCATATTGTCGATGAGTCTCGGGCTGCGCCAGTCCCCGCAGCGTGACGATCTCATCAAGCTTTTGCCGGGCAAAAGCCAGCCAGCCCTTGATCTCGCTGGGCAACGCCGCCTCGTCGCGTTCAAGCGCCAGGTCACAAGGCGCGTGCAGCAGCGAGCAGGAAGGCGCCAACGCCACGCGCTCACTGCCGAGTTTCTCTACGGCCTTGCTGATCAACTCCAAAGAGCGCCCGAGATCATTCTTCCACACGTTGCGGCCGTCCACGACCCCCAGCGAGAGGCCAAGCTGAGGCGGGATCAAGGACAGCACCTGGTCCAGTTGGGCGGGCGCGCGGACGAGATCCAAGTGCAGATAGTTTACGGGAAGACTCGCAGCTAGCTCCGCGTTATCCTCAAGTCCGGCAAAGTAAGTCGCGAGGATGAGCTTGAGTTCGGGGCAGGCCCGGGTGATTGCGGCATAGGCCGATTCATAGGCGCGCTTCGTTTCATCCTGTAAATCCAGCGCGAGAAAGGGTTCGTCGATTTGGACATATCGTGCGCCGAGACCTTGAAGTTCGCCCAGGATCTGCAAGTAGGCGGGCATAAGCCGGTCGAGCAGGTCGAGCCGATTAAAGCCCGGTGCTTTCTCCTTGCCCAGGAGCAAGTAACTCACCGGCCCGACCAAGACGGGCGTGGCGTTGATGCCGAGCGCTCTGGCCTCCTGAAACTCATCCAGAACGTTCCGTGAGGTCAATCTGAAGGTCTGATCTTTCGTGAACTCCGGGACTAGGTAGTGGTAATTGGTGTCGAACCACTTGGTCATCTCCATGGCGATGAGGTCGAGACCGTCTCTCTGATAGCCCCGCGCCATGGCAAAGTACAAATCCAACTCTGAACTATCAGGCATATCGAGCAGCGGACGGTAGCGCGCGGGGATCGCGCCGACCGTGAGCGAGAGATCCAGCACATGGTCGTAAAACGAGAAATCGTTGCAGGGGATCAGATCGATGCCAGCCTCATGCTGGCGCTGCCAGTTGTGCCGGCGGATGGCCCGGCCAGCGTCTAGGAGTTCATTGAGGCTGATCTGGGAAGACCAGTAACTCTCGCAGGCTTTCTTGAGTTCTCTATGGTTACCGATACGCGGATAGCCGAGGTTATGTGTAAGCATGTGTACCTTTCCTTTCACGGGTTGATAGTTCGAACTTCGCGATGTCACCGGGTTCCGAGTCACGGAGATGTGGACATCGAAGACCTGCACGGCCGCATTCATCACCTCGGCGGGCTCGCCTGTGGCGACGATTCGGCCCTCCTTTCAAGAGCACGAGCGTCGAGCAATAGATGGCAGCGAGGTTCAAGTCGTGAAGCGCCGCGATCACCCTTGAGCCTTCGCGGGCGAATCCGCGAGCAATCGGTGTCGGTCCCGCTCGCCAGTCCGCCATGCAGGGCGCACGCGCCGCCCCGCTGCACACGAGCAGGGCGCGGTCGGTGCGGCGGAGTTGCACGCCCGGGATGGCATATAGGTCTGCGCGTAATTCAGTGCCTGCCGGCTCAAGCAGATTCGGCGCAGGCGGAGCCCCCGTGCATTGGTGTCTATGTGAAGGAGCACCGCTCCCGTTTGGTGGTGTCCTCACGCCTGGTGCCTGCCGATGCGGGAGCCGATGCCGACCAGGCGCGCGATGGCCGTGAGATCGAGGTGCATTTCGCAAGCGTCGGCTAGCCGGTCGATGTGCGTCTCGCGCATGGCGTGGTAGTCCGGCGTTTGTGGATTATCGAGGCCCGCCCAGCGCAAGAGTGCGTTGCAGGCCGCGGTGGATTCGAATAATCCGTGCAGGTAGGTGCCGAGGATCTGGCCGTTCTCCGACAGTGCGCCGTCGCTGCCCCCATCAAGGTAGACGGCGGGACACATCAGCGCCTCGCCGCGGGTCACGCCCGCGTGGATCTCGTAGCCGGTGACGGTCGCGTCTTCGAGCACCAGCATCCCGGTGACATTCCGGAGCTGCTTGTCGCGCTCCAATTTGGTCGTGAGCGCCAGGAGCCCGAGCCCGGGGCTGCTGCCCGGCTCGCCTTCGAGCCCGAGGGGGTCATGAATCGCTTGGCCCAGCATCTGGAAGCCGCCGCAGAGCCCGATGAGCTTGCCGCCGTAGCGCAGGTGGCGCAGGATGGCCTGCTCCCACGCTTGCGCGCGCAGCCAGGCGAGGTCGGCGCGCACGCTCTTTGACCCTGGGAGGATAATCAGGTCGCAGGGCGGGATCGGCTCGCCCGGCCCGACATAGCGGAAAGCCACTTGCGGATGCAGGCGCAGCGGATCGAAGTCGGTGTGGTTGCTGATGCGCGGGAGCACCGCCACAATGACCCGTAGTTGTCCCTCGGGCGCTGCATCGTTGTGGCAAAGCGCATCCTCGGCCTCGAGATGCAGGCCGTGCAGATAAGGCAGGACACCGAGCACCGGTTTGCCCGTGCGACGCTCCAGCCAATCGAGCCCGGACTCGAGCAGCGCGAGATCGCCGCGAAAGCGGTTGATGACGAAGCCGGCGATCCGCGCCCGTTCGCTCTCACCCAGTAGCGCTAGCGTACCGACGATATGCGCGAACACGCCACCGCGGTCGATGTCCGCCACCAGCACCACCGGGCAATCTACCGCTTCGGCGAAGCCCATGTTGGCGATGTCGTTGTGGCGCAGGTTGATCTCCGCCGGGCTGCCCGCGCCTTCCGCGAGGATGACCTCGTGGTGCCGGCTCAGCCGTTGATAGGACTCGAGCACCGCGCGACGCGCGATGCGCTTGTAATCGTGATAGGCGCTTGCGTCCATATTGCCGACGGCGCAGCCGTGGATGATAACCTGCGCGCCGGTATCCGTATTGGGTTTGAGCAGCACCGGGTTCATGTCGCTGTGCGGCGCGAGGCCGCAGGCCCGTGCCTGCACCGCCTGGGCGCGGCCGATCTCCCCACCATCTACAGTGACCGCGCTATTGAGCGCCATGTTCTGCGGCTTGAAAGGCGCCACACGCACGCCGCGACGCGCGAGCACCCGGCACAACCCCGTGACGAGCAGGCTCTTGCCCGCATCGGAGGTCGTCCCCTGAACCATGAGCGTCGGCGTCTTCATGTCGGCGCGAACTCCGTGCAGGCGTTGGCGAGCGTCTGGTCAAGGCGCGCCCAGCCGGCCTCTGCGCCGGGCAGACCGAAACGCAGGCTTGCGGGTTCCGTGAACAATCGGGTCAGAATACCTTGCCGCGCCAGCCGCTCGTGAATAGCGGCTGCGTGCGGGGTCGGTACCCACTGGAAAAGAACACAGCTGCCGCCTATGGCCAGGCCATGTTGGTTCAATAGCGCAGCGAGTCGCTCAGCCTTCTTGAGGAGCTGCGCTCGGGCGGCCTCTTGCCAGGCGCGGTCCGCCAAGGCGCGTTCCGCGACCCAACGAGACGGCGCGGCGACCGTCCAGGGGCCGAGCTGGCCGCGTAGCCGATGCAGCCAGGACGATTCGGCCAGCACGAAGCCCACGCGCGCACCGGCGAGCCCGAAGAACTTGCCGAGCGAGCGCAGCACGAGGAGTCCGGGCCGGGTACTGTAAGGAGCCAGGCTGTCCGCCGGGGTGGGATCGATGAAGGCTTCGTCCACCACCAGCCAGCCCTCGCGGGCGGCTAGGTAGTCGTGCCAGTCGAGTAAGGTTTCCACGGCGAAACGATCGCCCGTAGGGTTGTTCGGGTGGATGACGGCCAGCACGTCCACATGCCTCGCGGTGTTGCCCAACACCTCCACGGGTACCCCGATGACCTCGTGCCCGGCACGTCGCCAGGCGCGGGCGTACTCGGCGTAGCCGGGGGTGATAATACCCACGCGGCAGGGCGTGTGCAGCCGCGGCAAGGCTTGGATCGCCGCCTGTGAGCCTGCAACCGGCAGGACGTGGGGAGCCTCGTAATAGGCACGGGCGGCGTCGATGAGCCCGTCGTCGTCCTCCGGCAGGCGGGCCCACGCGCTGACCGGGATTGCGGGCACTGGCCAGGGACGGGGATTGATGCCTGTGGAGAGGTCCAGCCATGCATCGAGCGGGATCCCGTAGCGGCGGGCGGCCTCCCGCAGCCGGCCACCGTGCTCAAGCATGGAGGCACCCGATGGCGAGCAGCACGACGAGCCACAGCCCGACGCCGCGTCGCACGAGCCTGAGCGCCCGTTCGATATCGTCGAGGGTTGGTACGTTACCGACGCCCAGGATCGGGCGGTCATGCCACTCGCCCGCGTACCGTGCGGGTCCGCCGATCACGACACCGAGCGCGCCTGCGCCCGCGGCCATCACCGGACCGGCGTTGGGGCTGTCCCAGGCCCGTGCCTGCGAGCGCCAGCATGCCAAGCCCTGACGAGCGCTGCCGAGGAGGGTGTAGGTCAGCGCCGTGAGACGTGCGGGCAGGTAGTTCAATACGTCGTCGAGACGCGCTGCCGCCCAGCCGAAATGGAGATAACGCTCAGTGCGGTAGCCCCACATGGCATCCAGGGTGTTAGCCAAACGATAGAGCACCGCGCCGGGCGCCCCTGTCATCACAAACCAGAACAGTGCCCCGAACACCCCATCGTTGCCGTTTTCTAGCACCGATTCCGTCGCCGCGCGCGTGATGTCAAGCGCCGCCGAATCGCGGCTGACCATGAGGCTCACGCGCGCTCGCGCCTTCGCCTCTTCGCCAGTGCTCAGCGCTTGAGCGATGGGACGCGCGTGATCGTGCAGGCTCCGCAAACCGAGCGCCCAATAGAGTGCGAGGACGCTGAATGCCATGCCCATGCCCTGGCGCGCGGCCAATAGCGATGCCGCCAGCGTGAATGGCACGAGCAGGACCGCCACCGCAAGCACGCCGCGCAACCGGCGCGCGGTTGGCACGATACCGGGACTGCCATAGAGTCGCGTCTCCACCCAAATCGCCAGCCGGCCGAAGCCTATGAGCGGATGGTGCCGCCGGGGCTCGCCGAGCAACCAGTCCATAAGCACCGCCGCGATCGCGATGAGCGACACAGTCACGGCCTAGTCTCCTCGGCCCAGCGCTCGATGATGCGGCGGATCTGGGCCAGCCCGTCGGTGAGCGCGGCGGGCCCAGGTTGCAGGATATCGGCGGACTTGATCTCGTGGATGTGTCCTGTCCGAACCGCCGGGATCGAGTCCCAGCGCTTCGCGCGCCTTCACCCGCTCGGGTCGAAAGCGCTTGCCGCACCAGGAGCCGATGATGATATCGGGCGCGCGGCGGATCACCTCGTTCGGATCGGCGATGATTCGGTCCTTGGCCGATGGTGCGGTGATTAGCTCGGGAAAGCAGTCGACGCCGCCGGCGGTTTCGATCAGTTCTGCGACCCAGCGGATCCCCGAGATGTAGTGATTGTCCCACTCCTCGAAATACACGCGCGGCCGGCACGGTAGAAGCGCAGTCTCGGCGCGCACCGCCTGCAGCTTAGCGCGGTATTGCCTGAGGAGTGCTGCCGCCCGATCCGATGCCCCCACCATCGCGCCGAGTAGGGCGATCATCTCGAGGATGCCTTCGACCGAGCGCTGATTGAATATGTGGACTTGTACCCCGTGCCGGATGAGCGTCGCCGCGATGTCCGCCTGCAGATCGGAGAAGCCGAGTACGAGATCCGGCGCCAGCGCGAGGATCTTATCGATCTTGGCGCTCGTGAAGGCGGAGACCTTGGGCTTCTCCTGGCGCGCTTGCGGCGGGCGGACGGTGAAGCCGGAGATGCCGACGATCCGTGCCTCCTCGCCCAGGAGATAGAGCGTCTCGGTGGTCTCCTCGGTGAGGCAGACGATGCGTTGGAGCCCCTGGAGCGGGCAGCGGCTCACGGCGGCCTCTTCCGGTGATCCCAGGTATTGTGGAACACCAGATCCTCGAGCGCGCGCCTCTGGGTCCAACCCTGGAGCTCCAGCATCGGGACAGGATAAAACGCTTCCAGGTGCCCGAGGCAGAGGATGGCCACCGGCTTGGCTCCCTCGGGCATACGCAGCAAGTCGGCCAGTGCGGCGGGATCGAACATCGATACCCATCCCATACCGAGTCCCTCGGCCCGGACGGCGAGCCAGAGATTTTGGATCACGCAGGCGACCGAGGCCAGATCCATCTCCGGCAGCGTGCGGCAGCCGAAGACGTGCGCTTCGCGCCCGTCGGCGAGCACGGCCACCAAGAGCTCGCCGCACTTCAGGATCCCTTCGACCTTGAGGTGGCGAAACTCATCACCGCGCGCGCCGAGCGCTTCGGCGGTGCGCTGCCGTTTCTCCTCCACCAGCGAATGAATTTTCTGGCGCAGCTCTGGATCGGCAACCCGGATAAACCTCCACGGCTGCATGAGGCCAACGCTCGGTGCATGGTGCGCCGCGGCAAGCAAGCGTGCAAGCACAGCTGGATCGATCGGATCAGATGGAAAGTGCCGCATGTCGCCGCGCTCGGTGATGACGCGATAGATGGCGGCGAGGTCTTCCGGGGAGTAGCGGTGTATCAGAACCGCCTCTCTCGTTCAGCCTTGAGTGCGCGCAGGCACTCCGCGCACAGGCAGTCGAAATGGCGGCTGAGGATGTAACTCGGACTCCTCGGACGATAAAGACACGACTGCGCATTGACATGGCAGGATCGACCCCGCCCTGCATTCAAACAGCTTGCGGCATCGGCGGCAGGTCCTGTCCTCGTGGCAAACCATCACGGACGCAGGAGCTCCGCCGCGACGACCGGAGCGGACGGCAGGTACCAATGGAGGTATGACGCCGTCAAACGTCCGCGCCGGTAGATCGACTCGCCATCCGTTCCGTTTTGCCGGGCGGCTGCCACGCTCGGGGGCATCGAGGTCTCAAGCTTTGAGTGGTGGAAGGTATGCCCGCGCAGTTCCCCGGCCTCGAAGCGGCCCGACTGGAGCCCGAGCCCCATCAGCCGCGCCTGCATCTGCGCCCGGCCCGGAAGTATTCCGCACATCCTCCCCGCGTGTCCCTCGCGATCGCTGAGCTCCTCGAGGAGATAGAGCATGCCGCCGCACTCGGCGAGCAAGGGTTTGTCCGCGGCCACGTAGGCACACAAGCTGTCCTTCATGCCCGTGTTGCTCGCGAGCGGCTGGAGGTGCAGCTCGGGGTAACCGCCCGGGAGGTACACGCTGTCGACCGCGGGCAGCGCGGCGTCTCTAAGCGGCGAGAAAAAGACGATCTCCGCGCCCATGGCCCGTAGGAGATCGAGGTTGGCCGGGTAGACAAAGGAGAAGGCGAGATCGCGGGCCACGGCGATCCGGACACCCTGCAACAGGCGAGGATGATCGAGGATCGGCGCTTGCGCAAACGCCACGGATTCCGGCAGGGCCGCGAGCCCTGTTTCACCGATCGCCTCAGCCACCGCGTCGAGACGTTGCTCCAAGTCGGTGATCTCTTGGGCTTGAATGAGGCCGAGATGGCGCTCGGGCAATCCGAAGTCGGCACGCCGGTATAGGGCACCGCGGAATGGGATCCCCCTCGGGACGCTCGATTTCAGCATGCCGACGTGGGCGGTGCTTGCGACCCGATTGGCCAAGACCCCAGCAAAAGGCAGTCCCCCCCCCCGATACGTCGCGAGTCCATGGGCAATCGCCCCGAAGGTTTCTGCCATCGCCGCCGCGTCGATGACCGCGAGCACCGGAACGCCAAAGGCCGCGGCCAAGTCCGCGCTCGAGGGGTGGCCGTCGAAAAGACCCATCACGCCCTCAATCAAAATAAGATCGGTTTCTTGCGCGGCGCTCTGCAGCAGGCGCCGGCATTCGGTCTCACCGACCATCCACAGATCGAGTTGGTAAACTGCACGCCCGCTCGCGACCTCCAGGATCATCGGGTCGATAAAATCAGGACCTGTCTTAAAGACGCGTACTCGCCGCCCCCGGGCGACGTGGTAACGCGCGAGCGCCGCGGTCACCGTGGTCTTGCCCTGACCGGAGGCAGGGGCGCTGATCAAAAGCGCTGGGCACTGTCTCGGGGAGCGGTTCAAACGCGCCCCAGCCTCTGGAATAGCCACGCCGATACGCTCCCCAGCAGCAACCAGAAGACACCGTTGGTCCACGTGGCGGCGAAGACGAAGCGGCGCGCGAGATCGGTGGGCGCGAGGGCCGCGCCGGACTCGGCGTGGGGCGCGCCCACGAGATGCGGCACGGCCAAGAGCGCCGCGCCCGCCAGCTTGGGGTACCACTGCCGGTTGAGCACAATGAGCGCCATCCCGCCGGCCGTAGCGAGCACGGTCAAGAGCCACCAAAGCTGCCGCTCGATGAGTGGCGCGGCCGGAGTGCCCGGCAGCTCTGGCGGCAGTCCCAGGGCGGGATTGAGATAAAACACGACGAACCCCGCCAGTCCCCAGAGCGCGCTTTGCGGCACGGAGACGCGCTCGCGCAGGGAAAACAAGGCGCACAGCAAGAGCGCGAAGCCGATGCCGGCGCCGCCGTTGGCGAGCGCGGTGTAGAGCGTGCGCTCCCAGCCATCCTCGGGCGCCCAGTCGGGGGGCGGTTCGTGGCCCGCTCCGTTTCCCTCGGGATGCTCGAAGGTCTCGGCTTCGAGGATGAGCGGAACCACCTCCGAGGCCTGCAGCACGGTCAGCGTGATGCCGGCCAGCGCGCCGGAAATCATCGCCGCGAACACGATGCGCCTAAACGTCGCCATCCTCAGTGACAAGGAAAGGCGAAGCTGTGACGGGTGTCGTGCGCGGCGTTATGCACGGCGGGGACCGGCGCGAATCCGACCGCGACCAAGATGACGATGCCCAGGACCGCCGCCCAGAAAGCGGCGAAGGCCCGTGTGCGGGTTAGGGGGTAAACATGCGCTTGGCTGATATTTGACACCAGGTTCTCCTATATTCTGAGGAACGATGGTTTAGGGTGTTTGCTTATTTCTACTTTGTCAGAGTCTGATCAAGGGATGTGCTGGGCGCAAGCGGGCGAGAAAACGGAGTTTACTCGGCGGTAAATGAGCATTTCGAGTCCGCTTGCAACAACGCAGGACGCCCTTCAGCGGAATCTGACGAAGTAGAACGCTTGGCCTTGCGAAAGCGGTGACTGAAGTCGGGATCGTAGAGCCGCGAGTTGGCGAAGTCTGTCGCGGTCAACACCCGACCCACGAGGATCATCGCCTGCGAGCGGATCCCCGCCGCCTTCACCTGCTCGCGGATATCGGCGAGTGTGCCCCACACGATCTTCTGATCGGGACAGGTGGCCTTGTGGACCACGGCCACGGGACAGTCGGCCCCGTAGGCCGGGATCAAATCCTCGGTCACCTCCTTGAGCAGGGTGACGCTGAGGAACAAGGCCAGGGTCGCGCGGTGGCGGGCTAGATCGGCGAGCGCTTCCCCTTCGGGCATCGGCGTCCGGCCTGCGGCGCGGGTCAGGATCACGGTCTGGCAGAGATCGGGAAGCGTCAATTCCTGCCCGAGGACCGCCGCCGCCGCCGTGAACGCCGAAACCCCGGGCACGATCTCGTAAGGAATGCCGAGCGCGGCCAACCTGTCATCTGCTCGGCCGTAGAACCAAAAATCAGCGGATCGCCGGTATGCACGCGCGCGACATCCTGCCCCGCGTCGCGCGCCCCCACGATCACCGCGATGATTTCGTCCAGCGTCATGCCAGAGGAGTCGAGCACCTGGGCGTCCGGCCGGGCCCGGGTCAGCACCTCGCGCGGCACCAGCGATCCGGTGTAGAGCACCACCGGGCAGCGCTCGATCAGCTCGGCCGCGCGCAGCGTGAGCAGCTTGGGATCGCCGGGACCGGCGCCGATGATGTAGACGCGCATCACATGCACCTGAGAACCGTATCGCGCACGATTTGCCAGACAGTGTCCGGGATCTCGGCGAGCCATTGAGCGTCGAGCTCTTCCGCCTCTGGCGCTTCTTCTTCGTCGTCCACGCCGATCACGAGACGCCAAAGCCGATCGCTCACCGAGCCGTTGCGCTCGATGAGGAATCGCCTCGCGAGGAGCTGTGCCAGTTCTTCTCGTTCGAGGGCCAGCGTCAAGCACGGCGGATCGATCCGCGCCGCCCCCGTCACGGACAGCCTTATATAAGCCTGTTTCAGGGCGTCGATCGCGGCAGGCGGCTCGAAGCCCTCCGACCGGAAATCGCACGGCTCCTTGGTGTTGCCGATCAAGAAATACCGGCCCTCGGTCTCGGCGAGGATAGCGCCCGCAAGACGTCCCACACGCGCCATCACTCGGCCTCCGAGGTGGGCAACACCAAGGAGTAGCCTGGACGCTGCCCCGGCAAGACCTCGCCGCACCCGTCGTATTTATTCGTGTAACCGCGCGGCGTCACCATGTAGCCCTCGAACATGAACGTGTTCGACGAACCGACCAGCACCGTCGTCAGCATCCCGATCTCGTAGTCGAGAAAATTATCCAGATCGGAGAGGACCACGTGCTGACGCTTGCGGTAGGCGCTCTTCACCAGCGCCACAGGGGTCGTGCCGTCGCGGTGGCGGCGCAGGATCGCCTGAGCCTCCACGATCTGCTGGGTGCGCCGGCCGCTCGCGGGGTTGTAAAGACCCACCACAAAGTCGGCCGAGGCTGCGGCCTCGATCCGGCGCGCGATGACCGGCCAGGGCGTGAGCAGATCCGAGAGCGAGATGGTGCAGAAGTCGTGGACCAATGGCGCGCCGACCAGCGAAGCACAGGAGTTCATCGCCGTCATGCCGGGGACGATGTGGAGATCGGGTGAATCGCCGCGCCTCCAGCCCATGTCCCGCAAGACCTCGAAGACCAGCCCCGCCATTCCGTAGACCCCCGCGTCCCCGGAGGAGATGAGCGCTACCCGGCCCCCATCCCGTGCCCGCTCGACGGCCGCCCGTGCCCGGCCGATCTCCTCGGTCATGCCGGTCCGGATCACGTCCTTGCCTTTGATGAGGGGGCCGACCAGCCGGATGTACGTCGTGTAGCCGACGACAAGCTCGGCATCGGCGATGGCCGCGAGCGCCGCCGGGGTAGCGTGATCCTGGGCGCCCGGACCGATGCCGACGACGTACAGGACCCCCTTCGATTCATCCATGGCCGACCTCGCTTTGCACAACGCACCGCTTGGGATAGGGAATGCGGGCCACGGCCAGGGTCATCGAGCGTCCGGCGTCCGGCTCGGTGTAAATCTGCTTGGGGACCAAGAGCGCTTCGGCGCCGGCGCGGAGGAGCGCCGCCGGCTCCGCCACGCCACGGGTGCCCACATGGCGCTTGACGGTCTCCGAGGGGTTCTCAATCCCCGGCACGGCATCGAGTTGCGCGGCTGTATAGATTTCGAGCGGCCAGTCGTAGCGGTCGCGCAGGTACAGAAAGGCCGGCTCGTCTTGCTTGCGATCCACCGTCGCGATGGCCTTGACGGATTTTATCGACAGCCGGTGTTCGGCGAGGACCGCGAGGATCCCGCGGTCCACCATCTCGGGCGCGGCGCCTCGATCGCAGCCCAAGCCCAAGACCAGGCTCTTCGGCCGGTAAATGACGGCGTTCGCCCAGAGCGCCGGGTGGGTCTCGCGAAACTCGCGATCGGTGGCGACGAGCAGGATCTCGAATGGCGTCGGATCGACGATATCGAGCGATGTCGCATAGACCACGCCCTCGGGCAGCGGCCGGTCCTCAGGCCAGAACCCGGGCTCGCCCGCCTCCTGGACGAAGGCGACCGGTTGCGCGTTCACGACCGCCGCGCAGCCGCGGGTCACGTTGCGATCGGGGTCGTCGAGCGTCCAACCGAGCTCACGCCCGAGGATGTCTACGGTCAGCGTGCCGCGCACATCCGAAGCAGTAGTGATAACCGCCTGCGCCTCCAGCAGTCCCGCGATCCGATCCGTGAAGGGGTTACCGCGGCCGACATGGCCCGAGAGCACCGAGATGGCGAAGCGCGCGTCGTCGTCCACGCACACCACGGCCGGATCGGTCTTCTTGTCTTTTAGGAGCGGCGCGATCATCCGCACCACCGCGCCCACACTGATGATGAAGACATGGCAGTCGTAGGCATCGAAGGTCTCGACGAGCCGCGGCCCCATCGGCAAGCGCAGTGGCAGGACGCCGGCAGGCGCGGCGGGACAAAGCTTCTCGGAGACGTAGAGATCGGCGCCGGGCAGCCCCGGCAGGAGGCGCGTGGCGATCCCGATACCGTGCTTGGTGATCGCGTAAACCGCATAGGGCTTGCGCTCGGCGTTTGGCATCATCCCGCCAACTCCCGCAACGGCACGCTGCCCGCGAGGACACCGCTGCGCTCTTTGCGCGAGATCACCACCATCGCGAAACAGTCGCCGCGCTCGTCCCCGACCTCGCGCAGATCGCGCACGATGCGCTGCTCGCGCATGGTGGCCCGCGAGACGTACACGGCGCGGTCGAGTAGGCCCTCGGATTCGAGGGCCGCGATGATCCGCGGCAGCTCGGGCCCGATCTTCATGAGGACGACGGTATCGAATCGCCGGAGCACCTCGACGAGATCCGTCAAGCCGTAGGTGCCGGGCAGGATGGCGATGCGTTCTTGGCCATCCGCGAGCGGGATCCCCGTTACCGCCGGTACCGCCGTGATGGAGCTGACGCCCGGAATCACCTCGATGCGCATCTCCGGCCAGCGCGATCGGGCCTCTTCCCGTAAATAGATGAAGGTGCTGTAGAGCGAGGGATCGCCCTCGGTTACGAAGGCGACGTCGCGGCCCGAAACTAGGTGCTCGCCGATCTGCGCGAAGGCCCGCGCCCAGGCGGGCCGGAGGCGCTCCGGCTCCTTGCTCATCGGAAAGGTCAGAAACAGCCGCTTTTGCCCCGCGATCTCGCCGATCGTGGCTTTGACGATCTCCCAGGCCTTGGACGCGCCGTAGTCCGAGCCGCGCGGCAAAGCCAAGACCGGCGCCCGGCGGATGGTTTCGAGCGCCCGCAGTGTGATGAGATCGGGCGCGCCCGGTCCCACGCCGATGCCATAGAGCGTCGCACCGCTCATGGCGCCGCCTCCGGTTTGGTGACCGCGAAGATCTGGATCGGGTTCAGGGCCTCGTAGCGCAGGTAGTGCGCGAGCGGCTCGGCACGGGAGACTTGCAGCAGCGTCACCTCCGGCACCAGTCCGCGGCCCCGGATCGCCTGGTAACACTCGGCGGCATTTTCGAGAGTAATGGCGTTTGCGACCAGCCGTCCGCCCGGATGCAGCCGTTCCAGCGCGGTCTCGATGATCGCCACCATGCTGCCCTTGCTGCCGCCCACGAACACCGCATCGGGCGACTCCAGATCGGCCAAGGCCTCGGGCGCGCGGCCGGCCACGACGCGCACATTGTCGACGCCGTGGGTGCAAAGGTTGTCCTCGCAGATCGCGACGCCCTCGGGGTCCAGCTCGATCGCATAGACCCTGCCTTCGGGCGCGAGCAGGGCCGCCTCGATGGCGACCGATCCCGAGCCGGCCCCGATGTCCCACAGCACCGCATCCGGTCGCAGATGCAAAGCCGCCAACGACAGCAAGCGCACTTCGCGCTTGGTGATGAGTCCCTTCTTGGGGATGCGCTTGGCGAAGGTGTCCTCATGCAGGAACGGGATCGCAGATGGCGGCCGCCAGCGGGGATCGGTGCGGATGAGAACCAGCACGTTGAGCGGCGCGGCATCCGTGACCTCGGCGAGCTCGGCGATAGAAAAGCCCCGCACGCGCTCCTCCGGGCCACCGAGGTCCTCGCAAAGGTAGGTCTGCCAGGCGGTCTCGCCGTGCGCGATGAGATGCGCGGCGATCGCTTGTGGGCCGTTGTCGGGATCGGTGAAGATCCCGGCCTTCGACAGCCGCTTGAGCCGGGTCGCGAGCCCGAAAAGAGGACGGCCGTGCAGGGAGAGGAAGGCCGCGTCGTCCCACGTGAGCCCGGCCCGGCCGAAGGCGAGCTGCATGCTGCTCGGTTGCGGGATGACCTCGACGTGCCCGGCACCGAGTTTTTTGATCACCGGGCCGCCGATCCCGTAGAAGAGCGGATCGCCCGAGGCCAGAATGCAGACATTATGCTCCTCGGCGAGCGAGGCGATGCGCTCGATCGCCGTCCCGAGGCTGTCCTTGAAGACCACGCGCTCGCCCTGGAAATCGGGAAAGAACGCGAGCTGGCGCTCGCCGCCGGCCAGCACCTGCGCCTTCGTGATGGCGTTCATGGCGCGGCTCGTCAACCCGGCGCAGCCATCGTCGCCGATCCCGACCAAACTGACCGCGCGCCTCATGCGGGCGGTTCGGCCGAGAGCAGGAGCAAGGCGTGGATGATGGCGATCGCGATGGGGCTTCCCCCCTTGCGGCCGCGCGCCACGATGTACGGTACCGGAAGGTCTAATGCCGCTTCCTTGGACTCGGCCGCCGAGACGAATCCGACCGGCACGCCGACGACCAGCGCCGGGCGCGCGCCCTCCTCGCGCGCGAGCCGCACGACCTCGATGAGCGCCGTCGGGGCATTGCCGATCGCCACCAGGGCACCGTCCAGGACGCCCAGGCGGTGGGCCTTGCGCATCGACTCGATGGCGCGTGTCGTGTTGGCGGACTTGGCCGTGGCGATCACGTCCTCATCGGAGATGAACGAGCGGATCGTGCAGCCATAGGCTGCTAGGCGCTCTTCGTTCAGTCCGGCGGCAATCATCTTGACATCGACGAGGATGGGGCAGCCCGCGCGCAGCGCCGCGATCCCGGCCAATACGGCCTCGGGATGGAAGCGCATCAGGTCC
>JALZID010000142.1 GCA_030860485.1 Pseudomonadota bacterium
ACCTCGATGCCGTGATCACACAGTTGCATGTGGGGTTGCCACGTTTGGCGGACGATCATAACCGGGTGCGCGGCATAACGGCGTGGCCGTGGATAGTTAGTATCAACTTGAACGTACATTAGAATTAGCTGCATTTGCACTGAATTGAGCATACAAGAGGACCCTTCAATCAACATGGAGATTTGTTATGAGGAAACTTAGCACGATAGGCATCGGTATCGGCGCGATGGCGCTGGCGCTCTCACTGGCGGTGGTACTTCCGCGCCCGGAAGCGTCCTCAGATCAGCGCATCACTGCACAGGTGAAAAAGCTCATCAGGCAAACGGTGGCGCGGGAACTTCGCAGGCTCGCGCCGTCGCTAACCGTCGGCCGTGCCAAGGGTCCAGCGTTCTTCGCACGACTTGGCCCAGACGGCACGTTCGCCGGTCCCTCAAAGGGTGTCACTAGGGCGGATATTACGGTTCCTCTAGATGATATCGGTGACTTCGCTGGGGTGTATTGCTTTTCCAGCCCAACAGGTATTGTGGGTGGGAGTGTGATTGCCGATTCAAGCCTTTCCGGTGGTGGGAATGCCGCCCAGTTTGGGCTGGGCAGAATTGGCGCTGACGAATGCCCTGCCAGCACGCAGTACCATGTCCGGTTCGAGAGCCCCACTGGTTTCTTCTTGCAGTTGTATCAGTAGGCCCAGAACTTTTCCACCCACCGGCGAGCTGTCCTTGCATCGCCATCAAAGCGCCGCAAGGCATTACTCCGCCCCTTGGTGGGGCTTTTTGACAGGCAACAAGGGCGCATTCACACTGCGCCCCGACGAAGCTACCCTGCCGCACCACGCGCTTGTCGTTGAGCACGGCGAGCTTGGAAACGCCCCTACGGGCAGGGCACCCACCGTGCCGGGCATGTCGGGCGCCTGAGACAGCAGGAGAGGGTAGTCCGCCAGCGCCGCCCGTAGGGACGCCTACAGGTAACGTCGGTTCCCGCGCGAGAGTCGCCGTGATCCGCGCGGCACCGGGCTCGGGCTCGCCATCGTCAAGCATGTGCTCAAGCGCCACCGTGCGCAGCTCTACATCGACAGCACGCTCGGCAAAGGCAGCCTGTTCCGCTGCGACTTTCCCCCGGAGATAATCGTCACAGAGGAGCAAGCGGCCGATCTCAGCCACAGCGCCTAGCCCGCATTTCTCACCACCGCGCCCGTTACAATGCACGGGTCGTCGGCCGCCTCCGGGGAGGTTCCCATGATCGACCGGGCCGCCAGGGGCGGCGCCTGTCTCGTCGCGCTGGCCTTCCTGATAGCCCAGGGCTGTGTCGAGAGCCGGACCCTGACAGCGGCCATGCCCGCGCCGGCGTCTTCGATCGACCCCCGCTCGTGCGCAGGCCACGGGACCCTGTACCGGCGCACGGAGCTGTTCCTCGGTTTATCGAGGCCTGGCGGGGAGCCGGTGACGATAAGAGAATTCGCGGGGTTCCTGAAAGAGGCCGTGACCCCACGCTTTTCGGCGGGATTCACCGTCCTCGAGGGCCACGGCCAGTTCCGCGACCGGCACGGGACCATTGTCCAGGAAGACGCGCGCATCGTGGTCCTTTTGTACGATCCCCTGGACCGTACGGCCGGCGCGCGTATCGAGGCGATCCGCAGGGCCTATGCCCAGGCGTTTCGGCAGGAATCGGTGCTGCGCGCGGACGGCACCGCATGTGTCTCCTTCTGATGTACAAGTGTTGTATATTGGTCCCGATGGACCCCGAAAGGCTGGGCCATGCCCCCCATTAAGACCTACGCCGAGCCGCGTTTTGCGGTCCTCTATTGCGGCGTGCTGGGCCTCGTCATCCCGCTCTGGGTCATCACGACCTATGCGGCACAGGATGATCGGCGCGCCATCGTCATCAGCCTCCTCATCATGGGTGGCTTCGCCTTCGGCATCTACTGGCTTTGGTATTACGCCGCGGAGTTCGCCGCGCAAGAGCGCGAGCTCAGGAAACTCGACACGAGCGAGCCGGTGGAGCGCCAGCTCGACAAGCTCAGCGCAGGGCTCGCCCGCACCGTCCTGGAGCGGCTGCACGGGGTCCGGCCTGCCCCGAACGGCGTGCTCGGGACCTTTATCCCGTATCTGATCGGAGCCCTGGTCCTGCTCGGGCTCATCGGGACCTTCATCGGGCTCGTGGACACGCTGAGGGGCACGCGCGCCGCGCTCCAGACCACTTCCGAGATCGAGGCCCTGCGCCGATCCCTCCTGGCGCCGATCGCCGGGCTCGCCCTCGCCTTCGGCACCTCGCTCTCGGGGGTCGCGACCTCGCTCATCCTGGGGTTGGCATCCACGCTGACGCGCCGCGAGGAGCTCCGCCTCCACCAGCGCATCGCCGGCCTGTGCCCCGGCCCACAGAGCCCCCTGCACCCGGTCACGCGCCAGACCATGGCGCTCGAAGACCTCGTCGAACAAGGGGCGGTGCTGCCCAAGCTCCTGGCAGAATTCCGGGAGGCCGTGGGGGGGCTCGGCAAGACCTTCGAGGAGGGGCGTCTGGGCCAGGAACGCCTGGGCAACCACATCGCCGGCCTCATCAGCGAGCAGTTGGGGATCCTGCGCGGCGATCTCGGTTCGGAGCTCAAGCGCTTCAGCGATCATTTCGAGCCGGCCCTAAAGGGATTCCTGGTGCATGCCGTGGGGCTCCTGGACGATACCGGTCAGGACCTCATGTCCAAGGTCCAGGCGCGCATCGAGGCCACCTCGACGTATGATCAGGAGCGACGCAACGCGTTCCTCCAACTGATCGAGTCGGAACGCCGTACCCGCGGCTCCGAGGAGGCCGCGCACTTCGAGCGCTTGACGGTACACGCCGAGATGTTCAGCGATGCGCTGCACGGCCACGTGCAAGCCATCGGCTCGCAGTATTCCAGTTACCTCGCCAAGCTCGAAGAGCGCATGGCGGCATTCGACGAGGCCTGGCGCACGGACAGCGCCGGCCGGCGCAAATACCAGGAGGCGGAGCGCCGGGCGTTCGAGACCCATCTCGAAGAGATGCGTCGGAGGTTTATCGACGCGTGCGAGGAAGAGGCGCGGCGCCACCAGGGGTTATTGGAGCACATGGCGTCCCAGTATCACGACCTCGTCGAAGGTTTCGGGAAACAGACCTCGGCCCTGGCCGATCAAGCAGCAAAGGCTGTGGCCGACGTGTCCGCGCTGCACTCCGGCATCCTGGAAAAGCACGAGGGCGATCGGGAGCAGATGCGGAAGGCCTGGGGCGTGGAGCAGGGACGCCAGCAGCGCCAGTTCGATGCATTGCTGGAAAAGATGCGCGAGGACCTGGACGATCGCCGGCGCAGCGGCGCCGAGCAGGTCTCGAACCTCAACGCCTGGGCGCACCAGTTGGTCGAACGCGTGGAGGTCGGGGTCGCCGACAAGGCCGAGGGCTGGGACGCGCAGTTCACCAAGCTCCTCGCGGCGCTCGCCGAGGCCACCCAGGCCCTGCACCAGGGGGAACGCGCACGCATGCGCGAATTCAAGGAGATCGCGCAGATCCTCGCGGACGCCGACCGACATCGCGGCGAGGAGCTCGGGCGCTTGATCATGGCCTTGCGCGAGTCGAACGATGGCACGCGGCCGGTGATCACCCAGTGAACGCGAAGCCGCTCGATCCCGACAGCGACGGCATGGACACCACGCCGGCCTGGTACATCTGGCCGGCGATCGCCGACATCATGGTGTGCCTGCTCGGGATCTTCGTATTGTTGTTCGTGTGGTCCACGGTGTTGCAGATCGAGATCGAGGCCAAGCTCAAGTCGGAGCAGGAGGCCCGGCAGGCCGAGGCCAAGCGCCTCCAGGTCCTGGAACAGGCGCTGGCGAAACCCGTGGCCGAGGGGCGCATCACGCTCAGCGGCGGGCGCATCGCCATGCAGGGCAGCGTGTTGTTCAAGCTCGGCTCCGCGGAGCTCTCCTCGGAGGGACACGCGATCATCCAGGATATCGTGGAACCACTCGGGGCCTATTCGGAACAGAGCGAGGTTAGCGTCATGGTGAGCGGCTTCACGGATGATCAGCCGCTCTTGGGGATCACCAGCCCGTTTCAGGACAACTGGGAGCTGTCGACCGAACGCGCCTTGACCGTCATGCGCGCGCTGGTGGCGGCCGGGTTTCCCGTCGGAAAGGTCTTCGCCGCGGGGTTCGGGGAGTACAAACCGGTGGCCCCGAACGTGTCGGACGAGAACCGCGCCCGCAACCGGCGGGTCGAGATCACCCCGGTGCCGACCCTCGAATCGATCCCCCCGCCTTGATCGATATACTGGCCATCGTCATAAATCGCCTCCTTAGGTCCCCTCTCCCTCGGGGAGAGAGCTAGGGTGAGGGGATCAAAAAGGGAAAAAGGGCGATTTGTGACCGTACGTGGTATATATACCTTCGCCCTCGCCGCGTAGGAAATCAATCCGGCACCGTCACCCGAGGGAGTTGCTGGGTCAGACAATGGAAGGCGCCGAGCCCCCACACCAGATCGGTGCAGTCGATACCGACCACGCGGCGTCCCGGGAAACATCCCTCCAGGATGCGGCGCGCCGTCGCGTCCCGCGGGTCGTTGAACACCGGTAACAGCACGACCGCGTTGCCGATGTAGAAATTGGCGTAGCTGGCGGGCAGGCGCTGGCCGTCGTGATACACCGGCGCGGGCATGGGCAATTCAACCACCGAGAGCGGTCGCCCGTCAGCGAGCCGCATCGAGTGCAGGCGCGCGAGGTTGTCCGCGAGCGGCGCGTGGTTGTCATCGCGCGGGTCATCTTCCACCACCGCGACCACCGTGTCCTCGGCAACGAAGCGCACGATGTCGTCCACATGCCCGTCGGTGTCATCGCCGGCGATCCCCTGCCCCAGCCACAGCACCTGGCTGACCCCGAGAAACGCGCGCAGCCGCTCCTCGATCGCCTGGCGGTCGAGATCGGGGTTGCGGTTCGGGTTGAGAAGACATTGCTCCGTGGTGAGCGCGGTGCCGGCGCCGTTCACATCGATGGACCCGCCTTCGAGCACCATGCGCGCGGGGAAACGCGGGATGTCGAGGGACTCGGCCATACGCTCCGGGATGGCGTCGTCGAGGTCATAGGGAGGATACTTGCCGCCCCAGGCGTTGAACGCGAAGTCCACGGCGGCGAGCGGCGCCTGCCCCGCCCGCGTCACGAACACCGCCCCATGGTCACGGCACCAGGCGTCGTTGGTCGGGAAGCGGTGGTAGCGGACCGGGCCCGCGACCCCCGACAAGAGCCCGCGCACATGGGCCTCGTGGGCGCCATCGAGGACATTGATATGCACCGTCTCCCCCGGGGCGAGCGCCGCCACCGCCTGGACCATGACGGGCTCGACCGTCTCGAACTTGCCCGGCCAGCTTTCGCGCTTGTGGGGCCAGGACAGCCAGGTGCCGGCATGGGGCGACCATTCCGCGGGCATGCGGTAACCGAGGCTGGCCGGTGTGGCAGAGGGCTCGAAGAGACTCAAGCGACCCGGTGGAGACGATGCCAGTGGAGACTAATATGATTGCTGCCGATCAACTCGGCCACAGCCGCAATTGATGTCGATGGAATGCCCCATCCCTGCGGCGTTTCAACGACGCCGGGACAGTCGCTGAGATTGTAGGGCTTGGATCTCGTTTGCACAATGCAGCACCAACCCTGCCCTAACCCTGCCCTGAACGACCCTTGCTCGAGTAGGAGCGATCCATGGGTGAACGCGCAGCGAGAAAGCCAGGGCCAGGGATCGGCCCTGCTTGGCGCGCCGAGGATGCAACAACAGGATGTTGCCGGCCAATCCATGGGTGGATGCTTCACACTGGAAGGCGCCGTTCCACTCCAGACCATCCTGCCAGCCAAGGTGACTGACCGGCACCGGGGCTCGCGTCCCGGCGCCCGGGTGCTCGTCTTTGCGTCACCGTAAAGCCCCGACAGCCACCCGCAACCCGGTCGAGGCCAGCCCAAACGCCCCTTCCCGCCCCCGCGCGGACCCCCCAATCACCGACCGACCGTCCGACGCAACAGTACCGGTTGCAAAACCGCGCTGAAATTCCTATTCTTCCCTTGAAACTCCTATCCTTCCTTTTCTTCGTCGAGGACGAAAAGGAGAGCCGGCGCTTCGTCAGACACGCGCTGGAGACGGAGGACTATCCGTTGTTCGAGGCACAGAGCCTGCAATTCTATAACGTTTAGCACTGCAGGCCGGGCTCTTCTACCGCACCGGCATTCCGGCTTGTGTGGCGTGCGCGTCAAGATCGCCGAACCCGCCGAGGTGTCTACTGCCCGAACGCCGGCTTGACGCATTCCGAAGTCAGGCATATGCTTGGCCTATGTCAACTGCCGGAGACGAGTCCATGCCAAACCCACCCACCCAACGCCATGCCCGCCTATTTCGCAACGGACGCAACCAGGCCTTGCGCATCCCGCGCGAATTCGAGCTGCCAGGAGATGAAGTCATCATCCACAAGGACGGCCACCGGCTCATCGTGGAGCCGGTGAAGCGGCCCAATACACTGGCCGAGTTGCTGGCCTCGTGGGAGCCTCTGGATGAGGAGTTTCCGGAGATCGAGGACCCGCCGGTCAATTCCGAGGATATATTCTGATATGGCGGAGCCGCACTATTTGCTGGACACGAACGTGTTGTCGGCCGTGGTGAAGCGACCCCGGGACGAGCCGGCGCGCCGCATCGCGGCCATGAATCGCGGAGAGTATTGCACCAGCATCGTGGTAGCGTGCGAATTACGCTACGGCGTCCGCAAGAAGGGCTCGCAGGGTCTGGCCGCCAAGGGGGAGCAACTTCTGGCGAGCATCGACGTCCTGCCGCTCGAAGCCGGTATTGACCATCACTATGCGGAGATGCGGGTAGCGCTTGAGCGCATCGGTCAGCCGATTGGCCACAACGACCTGTTCATCGCCGCCCACGCGCGCGCCCTGGGCTTGACACTGGTCACCGACAACATGCGCGAATTTTCCCGAGTACCGGGCCTTGTGGTAGAGAACTGGCTGGCGGCGGATGTCTGAATACCTGCACATCGAGAAGCCCTTCCTCGACCAGCTCGCCGCGCTCGGCTGGACGGTAATCGACCAGGGGCAGGGATGCATCTCCTCCGATCCGGCGACGAGCCTGCGGGGGAGCTTCCGCGAGTGGTTGTTGCCCGAGGTGTTCCGCGATACCGTGCGCTCGCATCGATCTGGAGGAGCAACTGGCCGCCACCGCCAAACTCATCGGCGGCAAGGTAAACGTGATCGAAAACACCGCGGCGCTGCGCGAGCACCTGAGCACGGACGCCTCCGACATCAACATGGTGATGGTGCACAAGTTCCTGGAGCGCACCGAGGCGGTGCCGCTCAGGGTGGCGGAAGCACTGGCCACTTACGGCACGGCACCGTCGGGCAAGGGCTTCGGCACGGTGAATCCCTCCGAGCGCGTCCTATTGATGATCGACGAGGCGCACCGTACGCAAAGCTCGGACTTCGGCGACAACCTCTTCGAGGCATTTCCGAACGCCACGCGTATCGCCTTCACCGGCACGCCGCTCGTCACCGAGCAACACGGCGGCAAACGCACCGTGAAGCGCTTCGGCGAGTACATCGACACCTACAAGCTGATCGACGCCGTGCACGACGGGACCACCCTGCAGATCCTCTATGAGGGCCGCACGGCGGACACCGCGCTCAGGGACAAGCACGGCTTCGACACCCGGTTCGAAGACCTCTTCCGCCATCGGACGGAAGAGGAGATCCTCGCCATCAAGAAGAAATACGGCGCAAGCGGCGACATCCTCGAAGCCGCACAACGCATCGGCGCCATCGCGCGCGATCTCGTGAACCATTACATCGACAACATCCTGCCGGACGGCTTCAAGGCGCAGGTGGTGTGTCACTCCAAGCTCGCGGCGATCCGCTACCAGAAGGCGATCCGCGAGGCCCTGGCCGAGCGGCTGGACCGGGAGAAATTCAGCCGACGGCCGGATATGGAGTTGATCCGACGCATCGCCTTCCTGAGGGCCGCAGTGGTCGTTTCCTACGACACCACCAATGAATTGGCGGCTATTACGGAAGCGCGCAAGGAAGCCAAGCGCTGGAACGCGGTCGAGAACTTCTGTAAACCCTTCGACCTCGACGACCCGGCCAAGGATCTCACCGGTATCGCCTTCCTGATCGTGTGCGACATGCTGCTGACAGGCTTCGATGCGCCGGTGGAGCAGGTGATGTACATCGACAAGAAGCTGCGCGACGAAGACCCGGCCTTCTACAAACGCCTAAGCGAGAAACTGGAGAAGCTGATCCAGGAACACCAGAACAATTGGAAAGCGCTGGCCGAGGGCTACGAGCGGCTACGGCTCGAAGCGATGGCGGGCCGCACGGATGTCACCGAGGGACTGACGAAGGAGGCGACCACCTTCTATGATTACGTGGTGCAGCTCGCCTTTGACGGTCGGGCGGTGCCTGCCGAACACCGGCAACGCCTGAAAGGCTTGATGAGATCGTGGAAACTTTGCAGGGCACGATCGACATCATCGACTTCTGGAAGAAACCCATCGAGGTGAAGAAGTTGCGGGGCAACATCGACACGGAGATCCTCCTGGCCGACATCCCGGGGCTCACCGAGAAGCATGAACGGATCGCCGTAGAGATCGTGAAGCTGGCCGAGAAGCGGCACCAGGAACTGACGAGATGAAGGCGACACGTGATAAAGCGATTTCCTACGAAGTGGTGTGCAGCCGCCGCTCGACGGCGGACATCGTGATCGAGCGCGATGGCCGCGTCCTGGTCCGCGCACCCGAGTCGATCCCCGACGAGCGGATCGAGGACCTCGTGGAAGCCAAAAGCTACTGGATCTACAAGAATCTCGCGGAGTGGCACGACCTGAACGCGACGCGCGTGTTACGCGAGTACCGCGACGGCGAAGGCTTCCTATACCTTGGGCGCTCGTACCGCTTGTTGCTGGTAGCGGAACAGGAGGAGCCCTTGCTCCTGAAGGGCGGACGTTTCTGTCTGCGTCGTGCTTTGGTCGATCGCGGCGACATCGAAGCCGCCAAGGGGGCCTTTCGCGATTACTACATCGCGCGCGGCCTGGGGCGCATCCGCCAGCGCCTCGCTTACTACGCGCCCAAGGTCGGCGTCACTCCTGGTCGCATCGATATCCGCGATCTAGGTAAACGTTGGGCCTCTTGCTCACCGAACGGCAACCTCGCCTTCCACTGGAAGTGCATGATGGCCCCGCTAACTATCATCGACTACATCGTGGCGCACGAGCTTTGCCACTTTCACCACCTCGATCATAGCGGCGCCTTCTGGAACGAAGTCGATAAGGTAATTCCGGCCTACCAGGAGCGTAAGGAATGGCTGCGCAAACACGGCGCGGGATTCGACTTGTAACGTGTTGTTCCCTTCTTGCCGAAGACCTGCGCGGCGTCGCCGGTAGGTCGGGCCTTTCGGTGCCGCCGCCGGTGCGACGAGGCCGAGGAGGGGCCGCGATCGAGAACCAAGGGGGCCCGGAGACGCCCGACAAGAGCCCGCGCACATGGCGCTCGTGGAGCGCGTCGAGGACATTGATATGCACGGTCTCCCTCGGGCCAGCCAGCGCGGACACCGCCTCGACCATGACGGGCTCGACCGTCTCGAACTTGCCCGGCCAGCTTTCGGGCTTGTGGGGCCAGGACAGCCAGGTGCCGGCATGAGGCGACCATTCCGCGGGCATGCGGTAAACCGAGGCCGGCCGGTGTGGCAGCGGGCTCGAAAGGTCTCAAGCGCCCTACCTAGAAAAAACGCGCTACCCGAAGCTGGAGATAACCATCGTCCTCGAGTCCGCTCAGCCCGACATCGGAGCGCGGGACATTGGCGAATAGGCGGCCTTCGATCTCGACGCGCCACGCATCGCCCAGGCGGCGGCTGCCCTCGATGATGAACACACTCGCCTGGGTATCGAGGTCCACGGTGGCCCCGAGCAGGAGCTCCGTGCTCTGGGTATCGTTCAGCGTAAAACGGGCACCCAGGAACAGGTCGTTGTCGAAGATAGTGACCGGTGCGACCGGTGGTTCCACGCGATTGGTGGGGTCCCGGCCGTCGTACAGGTACTCGCTCAACAGGCCCATGTCGGCCGGTGTCTCGAACAGGCCGTAAAGCGTGTGTTCGAATCCCGCCACCAGGGCCCCGAAGCGATCCCTTGCCCGCCCCGGGTGATCGCCTCGAGCTTCCAGAGCCAGCTCCCCTTCGTGACCTGCAAGTCCAGGCTGGTCTGATCGATGATGTCGTAACGGGAGATCTGGAACCGTGGCCTTTGCGGAGGGGCAGGGGTAGCGATAAGACGCGGCTCTCGAGCGGTTCCCCAGAATTGGGCGACCCCGATGTCCCAGTCCTCGAACGTATGACTCCAGCGTGCCGCGTAATCCACATGCCACTCTTCCGCGGCGGATTCGAATTCCGCCCGATCGGTGTCCACGAACAGTTGGCCGCGCAGGCGCGCTTCGCGGTCCGGAAACGTGCGTTCCCGGAAGCCCGGCAGGATGAATAGGCTCAGGTTTCCCCAGTCCTGGCTGAGATTGAGATTGACCATGGGCTGGCAGAGCTTGTCCTCCTCGTCGATATCCTCGACCCGGTCGTCCTGGTTGATGATGTTGACCAGGTGCCGCGACTCCGCCACGCCCCAGAACACCTTTCCGATCCCGACGCGCAGGTCCCAGGAGTTCCCGGTATGAAACCAGTTGAGCTCCCGACATCGGCGTGTGTGCGGTGATCATCGTCGGCATCGAGCCGCACGTTCAGCGCAACGCGTGCTCCCGGGCCAAGTCTCCTTCCCAGCCACCACCCAGCGCCTTGTACAGCCGAACGAGGTTCTGGCTCACCGCCCGCTCGCCTTGGGCGAGGAGGGCCTGGCTGGTGTAGAGCGAGCGCTCGGCCTCGAGCACATCGAGAAAATCGACGAGACCGCTTCGGTAACGGTCGTGGGCGAGCCCGACCGCCCGCTGTTGCGCCTTTTCGGCCTCCGTTAGATTGTGCAAGCGGAGCTGCACCTGGCGGTAGGCGATCCCGATGATGCGCCCATCGGTGACGCCGATGGCCTTGAGTGCACCGTATTGCTTGAGGTTCTCCAGGGTGAAGAGATAAAAGGTCTGGCCCGCGACCACGGCGCCTACCAAGAAGGCGAGCGCGATGGTGATGCCGAAATTGACCGGGATGCCGGTGTTCTTAAGATAAAAACCGATGGTCTGCCATTTGAAGTCTTCCGTGGTGGCGGCGCGTAATCCGGTTTCGGATTCGATGCGGGCCGCCAAATCGTAAAAGCATACCCGCGGCTTCGCCTTGACGAGCACGTAGGAGAGCTGATTTCGCTCGCGGCCGACGTAGTCGAGCGCCTGGCTATAGCGGGAGTAGAACACCGGGAAGGTGGCGAAGGGCGCCGAGACCTCGGCGATGCCGACGAGCCGCGCGCGGTGGTCGTTCAACTCGAAGGTCTTGCCCAACGCGAGCGGCTCCCCTGGGAAGAAGTACGCATATCCAGCCCGGTCGATGATGACCGCATCGGGTATTTGCAAATCCTCGAAGCGCCCGAGGAGCATCTGCCGGGGTGTGCGTATTCCGGACCAATCTGATCACTGATTTCGGTCGAACCTGATCACCGATTCCGGCGCAAACTGATCACTTATTCCGGAGCAATCTCATCACCGCTCCGGAGCGGTTTCCTATCGAGCGTACGACGCGGGATAACCCGGCCGCCGGCCTTACCCTGTCGGATTTTTCCGACGAAAGGGCAAGGCCAATGGCAAATACGAGGGTATCCATGCGTAAGACGAAAGAGATCCTGCGCCTGCATCACGAAGCACGGCGCTCGGGGCGCGAGAT
>JALZID010000143.1 GCA_030860485.1 Pseudomonadota bacterium
TCGGGCATCCAGTTGCCACCCGACATGAGGGGCTCTATCCACTCGATGCAGGCCACGCGTGGCCGGGAGGCGAGCCGGCGCGCGGTCGATTCGACAGCGGCCATCCGTTCACGGAGCGAGGCCACCAGCCGGGCACCGGCCCCCGGCGCCGCACTCGTGCGAGCGGCCTACGAGATCGTCGCCGAAGCCGAGGGCGCAGACGATCTCGGTGCTCGAGGCGATGAGCGAAGCGATGCGCATGCGCGCATCTTGCGGCGCCCTCCCCCTCGGGGTCAAACATCCGCCGCGCGGGCCGAGCACTGTCGGACCGCGGAATCCACCTTCGGCGGACGTGAGCCTCGTGCGCGCTCCGTGCCCCGGCCGCGGGGCCCAAGTCACGTCCGCCTTCGACCGGGCGATCATGCGGATGTGCGAATACTGCCGCGCCCGTGGATCGACCGCCTGGGCCGCCACGCGCGGTACACCGCATCCTAGGCCCGCACGTCGCCGATCTGGCGGACCTCGAGATCATCGAGACCCTGCAGCTCACCGAGGCCATCACCTATCGCCATCTGGGACGCAGGACTGGCTCGTAGCGCGACCGGCCTCTGTGTCGACGAAAGGCTTGCGCCACGGCGATCGATCCGGTCAAATGCGCTGTATGCCAGATGCCCATCACCGCGTCGCGGTCCGTTCCGAGAGCGCCTACATCGAGGAGCAGTCCTCACCCGAGGCCAACCAATTCGTGTTCGCCTACACCATCACCATCGAGAACACCGGGACCCTGCCTGCGAAGCTCATCACGCGGCACTGGATCATCACAGATGCCAACGGCAAGGTGCGCGAGGTGCGCGGCGAGGGTGTGGTCGGCGAACAACCCTATCTGCGGCCGGGCGAGGCGTTCCGCTACACCAGCGCCGCGATGATCGAGACCCCGGTCGGGACCATGCAAGGCAGCTATCAGATGATCGGCGACGACGGGGTGCGTTTCGACGCCCCGATCGCAGTCTTCAGGCTCTCGCTCCCCGACATCCTGCACTAGCTAGCGCGCGGAGCGCCCGCGTCGCCCCAGAAACGCCCCCCTGGCCCGGCCGCTCGCCGGTTGCATCCAAGATCTCCTCTCTTGCGTAACACCTTTCGAACGGCGCCGTTTGATCAACCCTTTCAGTCATCCCTTGGTCGTGCGATGGCCGGGGCGAGGTGTCGCCCCGGCCGTTTCCTATGCGGTGGTGTCGCTCGATAGGCTAGCTGGGGCCGGGTCACGGTTTCGATGTTGACCAGCCGGGTCCCCACGAAGGTCAGTATGCGTTGGAACGCCCCGGGCCCCGGTTCGTAGTACCACTGTTCGACGAAGCGCTCGTTGGCCCCCGAGATCTGTTGTTGAGAAGCCGGACGACCGCACTTCTTTAAGACCTCGAACGAGGTGTCGCCGGCCTGACGAGGGAGGTACCGCAGCGAAACGTGTCGGCCCGGACCATGCCTACGGCGAGCCCGACAAGGAGCGCCGCGACGATGAGTCGGTTTCGCCAGCGGGACGAGCTTGGTCCTCTGATCCCGGTCTTCACCCTGATAAGCATAGTCGATCCCTGCGTCGGGACGCTCGATGAGGGTCCGCCCCCACCGGGGCGAGCTCGTCTCCGTCGCCCGTGACCATATCCGCCACCTGATCGGGGTGTGATAAGGTATACCCTCGACCCGCCGGCTCCCTGACGGGGGTCGGGGCGCGGCCGGAACTTGCTCCGAACCGGTGAGGGTCGGTTCATTGCCGCGCGTCATCGAGACACGATATTCCATAGCCACCCCTATGCCGACACTCGCATCCATTCTGCTGGTGCTTTGTGCCCCGCCGTTTGTCATCGTGCTCTGGTACACCAATGTGGCGCTCGGAGGATCCCTTTTATCCCTATGGGAGTTATGCTCACGAGAGGGGTTGTTCACGACGATCTACGCCGTCTGGCGGCCGGTGATGTTCGGCACGCCGGAGGCATGGAGGATCCTGGGTGCGTTCGGGGGGCTGCAACTCCTGTTGATGCGGGTAGTGCCGGGCAACTCGTTTCACGGCCCGGTCACGCCGCGCGGAAACATCCCCGTATACCGGGCCAACGGCCTCTCCGCGTTCGCGATCACCCTGGCGCTCTACTGGTTCGGTGCGATTTATCTGCGCCTGTTTCCCCCCGGCATCGTATACGACCACTTCGGCGGCATCCTGGGCGCGCTCAACCTGTCCGCCCTGATCTTGTGCCTCATGTTGTATGTGAAGGGACGGGTCGCACCCTCGAGCAGTGACACCGAGCACAGCGGTAGTCCCGGGTTCGATTTCTACCGGGGTACCGAGCTCTATCCGCGCATCCTCGGCTGGGACGTGAAGCAGTTTACCAACTGCCGCATCGGCATGATGGGCTGGGCGGTGATCATCATCTCCTTCGCCGCCAAGCAGCGCGAGCTACACGGTCTCAGCGATTCGATGCTGGTCGCCGTAGCGCTGCAGCTCATCTATATCACGAAGTTTTTCTGGTGGGAAACCGGTTATCTGAGGACTCTCGATATCGTCCACGATCGCGCGGGCTTCTATATCTGCTGGGGATGTCTCGTATGGCTCCCGGGTGTCTATACCTCCGCCACCCTCTATCTGGTCAATCACCCGCGCCACCTCGGTATCTCACTGGCCGTCACCATCTTCATCCTGGGCGCGACGTGCGTGATGATGACCTACCTTGCCGATCGGCAGCGGCAGCACGTGCGCGCCACGAACGGCCGTTGCAGGGTATGGGGCATGCGGCCACGGATCATCCGTGCGCGCTACTTCACCGAAACCCGCGATCCGGGCCAGAGTCTCCTGCTCGCTTCCGGCTTCTGGGGGATCAGCCGCCATTTCCATTACCTGACGGAGATCCTGGGCGCCTTCTTCTGGAGCGTACCGGCACTGTCCGAACATTTCATGCCCTATGTCTACGTGACTTTCCTGGTAGTCTTGCTTGCGCATCGTGCCATACGCGATGACCGGCGTTGCGCGGGCAAGTACGGACAAGACTGGGAACGGTATTGCCGACTCGTGCCTTACCGGATCGTACCGGGCTTGTACTGATCTGAGCCGCTCCTGGAGGAGACTGATGGGATACGTGTTCGATCCCGCGCGCGTGTGCGAAATCTCGAAAATAGGCATCGGCCTGCCGCACCCGGAGATGTTTCAGGTCATCACGGATGAGCTTGCGAGAAGCTTTCCGGGTCGGATCACCACCCAGCCCGAATGGTTCTTCAACAATGCCGGGGGTGCGATGGGTATGTTGACCATCCTGTACGCCTCGTGGAAGGAGTACCTCATTTTTTTCGGCACACCCATCGATACCACCGGGCATACCGGTCGGTACTCGTTCATCGAAGACCATTGCTTTCTGCTCGACGGCGAGATGTGGTATTACGCCGCTGGGCAGACGGGAAAGACGGTTTATAGACCTGGGGATACCATCTATCTGGGCAAGGGCGAGGCGAAGTGTTATCGCATCGTCGATCACGCCTGGATCCTCGAGTATGCCCGCGGCCCGATCCCGACCATGCTGCCGTTCGGCCTCGCCGATTCGCTTTTCAGCACGCTTGATTACAAAACCGTCTTCCGCACCTTCCGGATCTACGGCAGGCACGTGATACGGAACACGTTTCGTCGCTGATCGCCATCAGCGCATCGGGGGGCCCATACCCGATCCGGCGGTCAGCCCCTCCCTCGCGCTCATACAAGACTCGGCCGGCCGCGCGGCCTCGATGCCGTGGCTCGCCATTGCGATCGGATACGGAGGTGTGGCGTATGGATCGGGCTTCAGAAAATTTTAGGCGATCCTTAAGAGGGCAGCCTACCAACCAAAGCGTCCACGCGCGCTTGGCGAGAACGGACTTCGTCCAGCCAGTGAGTGGGTCGGGGGAACCAATATTCGAGACGGTGAAGAAGGAGGCGTGAGCGGCGGACATGCTCCATGAAATCGACCTCGTCGGTGACTACAATGCGTTCGGGAAGCGGCGACGGCTGGCGGTGGTAAAGATCGTCGCAGAGGGGAAGGCTCGCAGCGTAGCGTGCAGCAGCGAGGTGGAGATCAGCCAGAGCCAACAAGCGGGCGCGCCGCCCTTGTGGGGCTTTGCGAGCCTCCAAGGGCATCCGCAGAACGGCGCGAGCAGGGTGAAAGCGGTCAGCGGGGTCTAGATCAACGCGCAGAACTACCAGCACACGGGCGAGGAGGTCGCGCGTTGTGTCGTTGGTCGAGCTTTGCGTGCCGACAAGGTCGTTTTCCAGCTCTTCGCGAACGGCTTCAAGCGCCGCGCGGTCAGACCCGCCACGGAAGATGGGTCTGGCATTGGTGGAGAGACGCACGGGAGTAGGCTCGCTCCCGCTCGGTGCGCGCAAGGAGATCCAACCAGCGTGCGGCGTCCTCTTCCCGACCCAGCTTCAGAGAAACGAGAAACGCTCCTACAGCTTTTCCTGATTGTGTGTAACCGGAATAGCTCTCATCGTAATCAGCCCAACTTTGCTCCCACCATCTCAGGGCACCGATCCAGTCTCCGGTCTGTTCAGCCAGTTCAGCGCGTAGGTGGGGCAAATCCCCCTGGGGAACGCGCGGGTGACAGGCAGCGAAGGCGGCCAGCGCGTCCAGCCTAGTCGCTGCCTCTTCCGGCGTCGGGCGACGGGTGGTGAACCAACCGTGGGCACAGCTTGGAAACCGGCGTTTAGGAGTGACCTCCAAAGTGCTTGTTAATCCTCTGCACCACGACTTGGGCTATGTCAGCATCGTCGCGGTTCAGTTCGCGAGCCACATCTTCGTTCTTCGCCTGCCGCCAAGCGTCGACTGTGGGGAAGCGGCCAGCGAGGCGCGAGAAAACGGAGCCATCCCAACTGAAGGCATGGAGAATTTCCTTCAGCCGGTTGATCGAAACAAACCGCTTGCGGTCAGCCCCGGCGATTAGCTTCTCCAAGCTCTGCTTTTTGCGCATTTCTTCATCGAAGAAGCGGGCAAGATCGGGGACGGGCAGTTTGTCGTCATGCTGCACGTAAATCAGTCCCTGAAGGTCGGAAGGGAGTTCGGGTTTCACTGTTCCTTCCGGGGTCTTGCAAAGAAGCAGGATCGGTCGGTTGCGGGCACTATGGCGGGCGGCATCGAGTTCATACATGACATTGGGATTGTGATCCGATAGCTCGGCTAGGAAGGCGTCGGCAATATCCATGTGCAGCCAGACATTCTCGCGAAGTTCCTCGGAATAGACGCGGTCGCGCGCCAGATGAAGTTGAAAGCCCCATTCATCCTCCACGACCTTGCGAAGGGCAGCCCCGAGGGAGTCATAACCTTTGAAAGGAAGCATAAGAAACACCGTGCGGTGCTCGGCTTCTGTTTAGGCTGAGAAAGTGCCTCCATGCGCTGGCGTTCCTTTTCTAGCTTCCTGCGTTCGTCTTCCAGCTGAGAGCTTTCCTCGACATAATTCAAGCTGCGCTCGAGCAAAGCTGCAAATTGGTCGTGGAAGATTTTGGCGTTACTGGCCGTGAGCAGCTCTTGATTGTATAGGATGGCGTTGTTGTAAACGCCGCGCATGAGGTCCTGAACTTCCAGCGAGTGGAAGCTTTGTTTGGCGAGGCGCTGGATAAACGGATTCGAGCCATTGATCGTGAGACGCATGCCTTCCCCCCGTGCCATGAGCAACAGTTCAGCGGCCATTTCGCGGAGTCGCTGCGAACTATTGGGGTCGTCTAATATCTGTCGGGCTTTCAGTTGACTGGGGGGTCAAGGCTGAGGCGCGGATAACGGCAACCAAGTCGGAGGGCTGGAAGTAACGAGCCTCAACGCGCAGGCGGGCTCCGCCCGGACTAATGGCTTGGGCCATGACTTCCGCGAGACGTCTTACCGGAGCATCGCCGTCGCCATCTGCGGGGCGGAACAGGCTCGGGGTCCTCCTCGCGGTCCATAAAGATCAGATCGAAATTCAGCTTACGGGAGAGTTCTTCCAGAATCTTATTATCCCAAGGGTGCGACGCATTGACCACAATCGAACCGTTCGCATTGGCCATCTCGAAATACTGGTTGGCTGAACTCGACGTAGTGAAAGCTGCAAGTCGCTTCGAGCCGCTGCCGGGGCTAGTAGGCAGCAGATCAAGGGTCTCCCCGATCTGTAGGCGTCGGGAAGGTGGCTCGCCGCTGCGGATAACTATATCCTTTTCCCCGCTGTTTACTCTCCAGTCGAGAAGATGAGCTAACTTATCGAAGAACTCGTCGTAGAAATCGCAGGCAGCACGGAAGGCGAAGGAATGGAAATTAAGGATGTCGTTGAGGCGGTCCCGGTCACGGCTCTTGAGGCTTTCAAGATGGCAGATGACGGCATGGCCGAGGGCTTCGCACAGTCTGCCAAAGGTTTTTCGTCGCGTTGAAAGTTATCACGGGCGGCTGTGGGCGTGAGCGCCGGCGTGTCAATAACGCCGTTCACGAACGTTGCCCATTTGGGCAGCCGGTCTGTCGCAGTCTCGCAGAGGAACATGCGCTTTTGGAAAACCCGGACGGTTCTGGGAGGCTCGATCATGATCATGCGGGCGCGTGAGATGTACAGGACACCTTTGGCTTCAATTTCGCCCATTAGTCGGATGGGAATAGTCTCCAGCACGCTGTCGCGCATCCTCTTTTCCAAGTAGATCATGCAGTCGAAACGTCGCTCCTCGTCGGAAACACCTTCCCGCTCCCAAGGCATGTGTATGGCGTTTATTGGTGCTTCTGAGGCGCCGACATGGATGGGGACGAGGAGGAGGTCACAATATTGGCGGATGACCTCCTTAACCCTGTCATCAGCGATAAGGGCGTGGTCGCCGATCTCCTTAAGTTTGACGTGGACGGTAGTGCCTGCAGCGGGGACTTCGACAGGTTCGAGGGTGTACTGCTTGTCGCCCGTGTTGAACCAGCGCCAGCCTTCAGATTCGCCCGCACGGCGGGTGAGAACCTCGACAGTGTCGGCGACGACGAAAGCGGAAAGGAAACCTATGCCGAATTGGCCGATCACGCCCTCAATTTCTTTGGCTTCGCGGGTGCCGCTGGCGCCGATGCTGGAGAGGTAATTCTCAAGGTCGCCTCGGTTCATACCGAGGCCATTATCCTGAAATGTAATCCGATCGTCCTCTGGGCGGCAGTAGATGTCGATGCGCCCGCCGAAACCCGGCTCTGCCGCCATGCGACGCCGAATGGCATCGTGGGCGTTTTGGATCAGCTCGCGGATGAAGACTTTTCTTTCGCTGTAGAGGTGTTTAGCGAGAAGAGTGATGATGCCTTGGAAGTCGAACTGGATTTCCTGTTGGCTAGTTTCGGAAGACATGGCGATAAAGGGTAGGAATTTCAACGCTAGTTGTCAAGGGGCAATGTTTCCTCCTACGGGCTGGGCGGTGATTTGGCGGTGTGAAAGCAGTCCACAACGGGGCGGAAACGCTCAGTTGGGTCGCCCCCGTGGGGTTTGGGGGGCTCTGGGGTTGGCATCCCGTGCTCGGGCGCGAGCGCGCCAGCGCTGGGAAATAGGCCTTGAGCGGTAGGAAGGTTCGGGGTGGGACGGCGCCTACCAGCTCATCCGCTGGTCGAACTCATACACGGGCAGGGGTCGCTCAAGGCAAACGCGTCGACTTCGCGTCGATCGAAGTCGACCTCGCCGCGGGGTGGACCGCGGGCCGAGGCGATGGGCGGTGGCCGGTGGGGCTCGCCGAGGTGTTCGAGGATGCGGTAAATCGATCCCCGGTCAGTGATAAACCCGATCAGGTCATAGCCTCGCCACAACGGGGCCGAGGAGCGGGAAGACTTGCATCCTCGGCGCGCCCAGCAGGCCCAGGCCTGGCTTTCATAGATCGTGGTAGCAGCATGGCCCAGAGGTAGCGGGTAGGCGGCTTTGCCTCGATCGCCACGCGCGCTGGCGTGGTTGGGGGCCTGAGCGTATCCGCGCGCCCCGCGGACGGCCGCTCCACGGGTAGGCCGGCGCGGCGGGGAGATCAAGGCAGCGACCGGCGAGCCACTCCAGTGGGGTGAGATGGAGCACGGCCGGACCATCGGGCCGCTGGCCGCGGGTATGACGGGGCAGATCACGTTGCCCGCCGGGGCGGCCAGGAGGCGGAGAAGCGTTCCGGCAGATCCGCCGGGCTGTGATAGGTCCCGCACAATCGATCCCAGAAGGTGAAGAACTGTCCGTAGTTGTACCGGAAATACCAGTGGTGGGCCGTGTGACATCCTGCATGGTTGACGAAGTTCAATGGAGTCCAGCGGATGCGATCGTGGATCATGACGGCCCAGATTGTCACTAGGGTAACGAAGCCGTTGTATACCCACACGTGCAGGGGGAACAAGAGCGCACAGAGATGATAGGGCAAGGCCTGTGCAAACGAATCGAGCGGATGAAACGCCAGGCTGGCCAGCGGTGTGGGCTCTCGAAACCGGTGGTGGAAGACATGCAGGTGCCGGTACAGAAAACGGGTATGCAGGGCGCGGTGGATCCAATAGATGGACGTTTCGGCGACGGCCAGGACGGCGAAAATGCTCCCGAGCAGATAGGGCCAACCATGCTCAGCCACCGAGAAATACACCTCGCTCGCGCCGGACAGGATCAATACCTCGAGCGGCAACATGAGGAGCGCGTTTCCGGAAACTGAATAGAGCGACCACAGCACCGATCTGCACAGCTCGTTCGGATCGGGGCGGTAACCCGGATGGTGCCTCTCGCGCCGTAAGACGAAAAACATGAGGTAACTGCCCCCGGCCAGGATCGCATAGAGACAAATCCCGAAGAGCGACAGCATGAGATACAGGCCGGCCAGGCCATAGCTCTCGTTGACCCAATGGAATACCATGGTGGTTGCCTTTCATGCCCGCGGCACGGTCTGGCGGGCGCGCTGCGAATGCATGGATTCTATCCCACGCACTTGGGGGATTCAAACGTGGCAAACTGCCACCCCCCGGGGGCGACCGGTTGGCGCATCGGTCCGACGGGACGGGCACCGCGAGGTAGGGGCTTTCGGGTACGCGGAGGCTACCTCGGCGGGGACGGCGCTGATCGTCGCCCCAGACCGGCGAGTGCCCTTCCGCGGGACGGCGTGCTTCCGCCACCGGCCCCATACGCGCCGGGTCTATATTAAAAGCTGGGAGGCTAGCGCAGGTCGGTCCGAGTAGAGTGTGATAAGCGATCGCGAGCCGCACCGAATCAAGGCCTCGAACGATGCGGTCCTCTTCGTTCACCGCATCCGGACTTGCCGCCCGGAGCGACAAGGCATAGGATACACTGTGACAAACGTATATCTTCTGGTGATGTCATGCAAGTAGCTAAAGTGGGGTAACAGCCTGGCGGTACGTCTACCAGCGGCCGTGGTCGAAGCGCTCAAGCTCAAGGAAGGCGATCAGATCGAGATCCGCATCGTCGGCGAGCGCGCGTTCGAAATCGACCGCGACAGGAGCCGTGAGCGGGCCATCGAGCGCATCCGCAGGCTGCGTCGTCCCCTGCCCACCGGATTCAAGTTCGACCGCGAAGTAGCGAATGAACGCTAAGGCGTTCTTCGATACCAACGTGTCGATCTACGCGTTCGCGCAGAACGACCCTCGCGCCGAGGCCGCCGAAGCTCTGCTCGCCGCCGGCGGCATAGCCGCTCTGCCGTCGCGCCCTCTATGCAACCGATCGCGACCGAGCTTCCCACCAAAATCACGCGCTTTTACAACCCCGTCAACGCCCAGAGAAACGCATCCGCTGCGCCGGCATCCAACAAGGCCCAAAGCTCTGTGGCATTGACGCTAGATCTGGGCAATGCGACAGCCAACACTCGCTCTGGACTTCCCCCCGTTCCGTGGACGATTTACGGCTTGGGATTCAAGCCGTGCATTGCGGTGGTTGCGGGTTCGGTGTTGAACATATCCTCCTCTCGTAGTTGACGGGTGACAAGTAGGCGATGGA
>JALZID010000144.1 GCA_030860485.1 Pseudomonadota bacterium
ACGGAGGCCTACTGGGCGTTTCATAAGGCCCAAGAGCAAGAGCGTAACCACCGCTCACGGATGGCAAGTCACCTCTTCAAAGAGGCGGCCTGACGGGCCGAAGCGTCGTTCTAAAAGAGCCGCACCCAGTTGGAGCCCGGGACCGCCACCCGTTCCCGGCAGTAATCAGTGGGGTTCACTTCCAACCGGGATACCGTGGACCCAGGCCAGCACTGCGCCAGGGTGGGAGATCGCGCCATCCGCACCGAAGGCGCTCGGGTCGTCGCCCGGGGCGAGGTAGCCGAACAGGGCCACGAGGGTGGTCATGCCCGCGGCCCGCCCGGCGCTCATGTCGTCCCGCGAGTCGCCGACGTAGAGGCAGATTCCCGGATCACGCCCACAAAGCCGCGCGGCGTGCAGGAGCGGCGCGGGGTGAGGCTTACGATAGGCCGTGGTATCACCACAGACGATGCAGGCCGCACGCTCCGCGATCCCGAGGCTTGCCAGCAAGGGGTGGGTGAGACGGACCGGTTTGTTCGTCACCACGCCCCAGGGCACGGCGGACCCGGTAAGGGTGTCGAGCACATCCGCCATGCCCGGGAACAGCCGGGTGTCGCGCGCGATCCGGCCGCCGTAGAGGTCCAGGAAGCGTCCCCGCAGCGCCTGGTATTCGGGGTCTTTGGGATCGGAGCGGCCGAATCCGAGCCCCAGGAGGGCCGGGCTACCCCCCGAGACGCACGGCCGGATCTGCGCCAGCGGGAGTGCCCCAAGACCCTGCTCGGCACGCAGGGCATTGAGCGCCGAAGCGAGATCGGGCGCCGTATCCGCCAGCGTCCCATCGAGGTCGAAGAACACCGCGCGGCGTGCGCCACGGGGGGCGTTCACGGCAACGTGGCATGTAGGAGATAGTTCACCGACACACCATCCTGCAGCACCGCCCGTCGCGTCCCAGGGTTGTACCACATCCCCTTGAGTGCCAGGAGCCTGAGGCCAGCGCTCCGCAGCCAGCCTGCCAGTTCCGACGGTCGGATGAAACGCCCATAGTCGTGGGTCCCCCGGGGCAGGAGGCGCAAGACATACTCGGCCGCGATCACCGCCAGGAGATAGGCCGCCGGGGTGCGATTGATGGTCGAGAAAAACACATGACCCCCGGATTTGACCAGCTTCGCACAGGCCTCGACCAGCTTCTCGGGGGAGGGGACGTGTTCCACGATCTCCATGCAGGTCACCACATCGAACCCCCCCGGTTCCTGGGCCGCCATGAACTCCGGCGCCGTGCAGAGATACCGAACCCGGCTTCCGGATCGGGCCTGGTGGAGCCTGGCGACGCGAATCGCGCCGGCGCTGGCATCGATGCCGGTCACGCCGGCCCCCTGATCGGCCATGGCCTCCGACAGGATCCCGCCGCCACAACCCACGTCGATGACCGCCTTGCCCCCAAGCGCGACGCGCTCGCCAATGAACCCGAGGCGCAATGGATTGATGTCGTGCAGGGTACGGAAATCCCCGTCCTGGTCCCACCAGCGGCTCGCCAGTGCCTCGAACTTGGCCACCTCGCCGGGGTCGACGTTGGCGCTCTCGGGATCCCCGCTCTTGTGGTCCATAGAGGTGGGGCGCCGCGCCCCGGCCTAAGACCTGGAGGCGAAAGACAGGTTGGGGTGGGTCACGTCGGACGCCAGATCGGAGTCTTGCGTCGCGCCGACGGGACAAAACTCCACCAGCACAACGGTCACGTTGTCGTTCGCACCCCGTGCCATCGTGAGGTCGAGCAGCGTATCGGCCGCGTGCGACAGTGGACCGGCCGACAGTACCTCCCCGATCTCTTGTTCGGTGACGTGGCGGTACAGCCCGTCCGAGCACAGGAGGTAGCGATCGCCCACCGTCGGATCCAGAGCGAGGGTGTCCAGACCGAGGTCCGCCTGCGTGCCGACTGCCCGCGTCAGGACATTGGACAGGGGATGGAGGGTGGCCTCGGCCCGACCGATGAGGCCGAGACGCACGTAGGCTTCTATCTGGGAATGATCCCTCGTGAGCTGGGTCAGGCCTCGATGCCGCCATCGATAGGCCCGGCTGTCACCGGCCCACAGACACGCGCCCGCAGACCCGTCGGACAGGAGCGCGACCACCGTGCTCCCGGTAGGTGCATGGTATTCCTCCCCCTTGGCAAGCAGCGCGGCATTGACCGAGCGCAGACTCGCCTCCGCCGCCGCCACGAACTCGCCGAAGCTCGCGGCCGTCTCGAGCTGGCCGAGCGACTCGACGATCATGCGGCTCGCGGCATCGCCGGCGCGGTGGCCGCCCATGCCGTCGGCCACCGCCCAGACCCCGAGGTCGGGGCGATTGAGAAAGGAGTCCTCGTTGCTCTTACGCACCTTCCCGACGTGGGTGATGGCACACGAGGACCAGCCGCAGAGCGGATTGTTTATGGGCATACGGTGTCAGCCTGTGGCGCCCGCGCCCGCTACGTTGAACCTCGCACGGGACCGCGGTGCGCGGATCGGTATCGCACGGGCCACCGGGATCACGGCTCTATCTCGAAAAACACGACCTTCTTCGAATGGTCGGTGAAGGTCCGGCCCAAGCTCAGCTGGCCGCGGCCCTCGAGCACCGTCTCGTCACGCCGGACGAAGGCGTGTCCACCGTCCTCGCCCCGCACGTAAGTGCCGTTGGTGCTGTGATCGACCAGAAAGTACCGGCCGCGCCGCCATTCGATGAGCAGGTGCCGACGCGAGGCGAGATCATCATCGACGATGAAATCACACTCGCGACCACGCCCCAGGGTCGCCAGTCGGCAACCTCCCTCGATCTTGAATTTCCTGCCCTGGCAGCGCAGCACAAGCGCCACATCCGTCACCGGCTTCGCGAGCAAGACGGGCGATACGCCGTCGGCGACGCCGGTCGAGTCGTCCTCCCGCCACACCACCTCGAAGATCGCCAAGGGTTCGGCCTCCCCGTTCATCTCTACCCTATCGACGAGCCGCGTGCTGGACCGGTAGGGGGGAGACAGTTCGTGGAAGACCGCGGTGGTTATGATGATCTGCTCCGGCTTGGCGAGATCGACCGCCCGCTTGGCGACGTTCACGCTATGCCCAAAGAGATCATCCGCCTCCAGGATGACCGGACCGAAGTGCAGCCCCACGCGCACCGACAAGGTCGCCGCCGGTCCCGCGCACCCCGAGGCCGGTTCGTCGTCGTGGTGCCTCTGGATCTCCCAGGCGGCCATGACGGCCAGATCGGCGCTTGCGAAGATGCACACGGCCTCGTCACCGATGGTCTTGACGACCCGGCCGCCGTGCCTCTGCACGCAGTGGGCGATGGCATCGAGGCATTCCGCCACCCGGTCGCGCGCAGCGACATCCCCGAGCTCGCCATAAAGCCGCGTGCTGCCGCTGATGTCCGCGAACATGATCGCGACGCTGGGAAGCTTGGCGCCCAGGTTGTCGGTCTCGCCGTGCCCGGGAACCTCGTGTGCAGATGACGTGATCATTGGGGGGAGGTTTCTGCGGCCTCGCCGAGACGACTCGCCGGGACCACCACGGGAGGTAGGATAACAAAGGCGGTACAAAAAATCGCCCGGCCCGGCGAGCAGCCTTGACATGCCGTACCCCTGGCCTACCATGACCTCGCGCGCATCCGCCAAGACCACCCTGCATCGAGCCCTACGCCCACGTGAGCACCGCGCACCGCCCGCATCCCGGCAGCACCAAACCCCTGGCCGAGCGCATGCGGCCGACCCGCATCGAGGACATCGTCGGGCAAGGGCACATCCTGGGGCCGACAGGGCCTTTGCGCCTCGCCATCGAGTCCGGGCGGCCCCATTCGATGGTGTTGTGGGGCCCGCCCGGGACCGGTAAGACCACGCTCGCCCGCCTCATCGCGCAACACGCCGACGCCCTGTTTCTGAACCTTTCGGCAGCGCTCTCCGGGGTCAAAGACATCCGCGCGGCGATCGAGCGCGCCGGGCACGCACGTGCTACCGAGGGGCGGGACACGGTTCTGTTCGCCGACGAGGTGCATCGCTTCAATAAGGGTCAGCAGGACGCCTTCCTGGCGTATGTCGAGGACGGCACCCTGATCTTCGTCGGCGCGACGACCGAGAACCCATCGTTCGAGCTGACCGGGGCACTGCTGTCTCGCCTCAAGCTCTATGTGCTAAAACCACTCTGTGCCGCGGACATCGAAGCGCTCGTCGAGCGAGCGCTCACCGATCGGGAACGCGGGCTGGGCGGTCTCCGGATCCGCTTCGACCCCATGCTGCGCCACAGGCTTGCCGAGGCCGCGGACGGAGATGCGCGACGTGCCTTGAATATGCTGGACCTCGCGGCCGGGCTCGCGCCGGGTAGGTTGATCGACGGGGACCTGCTACACCGGGTCCTGTCCGGCGGCGCGACGCGGCGCTTCGATAAGGGCGGGGAGGTATTCTACGAGCAGATCTCGGCCCTGCATAAGGCGGTGCGGGGGTCTTCCCCCGACGCCGCCCTGTACTGGTTCGCACGCATGCTGGATGGCGGCTGTGATCCCCTCTACATCGCCCGGCGGGTGGTGCGGATCGCCTCCGAGGACATCGGCAACGCTGATCCGAGGGCGCTGCGCATCGCGCTCGATGCCTGGGAGACCCAGGAGCGGCTGGGGAGCCCCGAGGGCGAGCTCGGCATCGCCCAGGCCATCGTGTACCTCGCCTGTGCGGCCAAGAGCAACGCGGTCTACAAGGCCTTCCAGTCGGCCACGGCCGATGCCGGTGATCGCGGCTCGCTACCGGTCCCCGTGCACCTGCGCAACGCCCCGACCGTGCTCATGCAGAGGCTGGACTACGGGCGGGGCTACCGCTACGCCCACGACGAGCCCGAGGGCTATGCGGCGGGCGAGTGTTACTTTCCCGAAGGCCTGGAAGGACGACGCTATTACGAGCCCGTGCTGCGCGGGCTCGAGGCCCAGATCAACGACAAGCTCGCGCGTCTGCGGGCCCTGGACGATAAGGCGCGCGGCTCGGGTGGGTCGCGGCTGCGCCGGGCGGGCTGATGCTCGACCCGCAAGTCCTGCGAAATCGCCTGGACGAGGTGGCGGCGGCCTTGAAGCCCCGGGGGTTCGATCTCGACACCGCGACCTTGGAACGTCTGGAGACGCGCCGTAAATCACTTCAGGTCGAGACGCAGGAGCTACAACGCCGCCGTAACGCCAGCGCCAAGACCATCGGCGAGGCCAAGTCGCGCGGCCAGGACGTCAAGCCCTTGCTGGCCGAGGTCGCGGACCAGGGCGATCGGCTGGCACGCACCGAGGCCTATCTGGCCGCGGTCCTCCAGGAGATCGAGGCCCAGAGTCTTCTGATCCCCAATATCCCCCACGCATCCGTCCCGCCGGGTACGAGCGAGGCCGACAATGTCGAGATCCGGCGTTTCGGCGCGCCGCCCGATCTGTCGTTCGCACCCAAGGACCACGTGGACCTCGGCCAGGCACTCGGGATGATGGACTTCGAGACGGCGGCCCGCATCGCCGCCGCGCGCTTCGTCGTGCTCTCGGGGGGGCTCGCCCGCCTGCAGCGGGCGCTCACCCACTTCATGCTGGACCTCCATACCCGCGACCACGGCTACCGCGAGGTCTATGTCCCTTACCTGGTAAACGCACAGACCTTGCGGGGGACGGGACAGCTCCCCAAGTTCGCCCAGGACCTCTTCGCCGTCCCCGAACCCGATCTCTATCTCATTCCGACCGCCGAGGTGCCGGTCACCAATCTGGCCCAGGACCGCATCCTCGGCCCCGAAGAACTGCCTTGCCGCTACGCCTGCCATACCCCCTGCTTCCGCAGCGAGGCAGGCTCCTACGGAAAGGACACGCGTGGGCTTATCCGCCAGCACCAATTCGAGAAGGTCGAGCTCGTGCAGCTGGTGCGTCCCGATGGGTCCTATGAGGCCCTGGAAGGGCTGACCCGGCACGCCGAGGTGGTGCTGCAGCACCTGGGTCTGCACTACCGGGTGGTCGCCCTGTGTACGGCCGATCTCGGGTTCGCGTCGGCCAAGACCTATGATTTGGAGGTGTGGATGCCGGGCCAGGGGCGGTTTCGCGAGATCTCCTCTTGCAGCAACTTCGAGTCGTTCCAGGCGCGGCGCATCAAGGCCCGCTGGCGCAACCCCGATACCGGCCGCCCCGAGCTCCTGCATACCTTGAACGGCTCGGGCCTGGCGGTCGGGCGCACCTTGGTGGCGGTGATGGAGAGCTACCAGGAAGCCGACGGCCGCATCCGGGTCCCGGAGGTCCTACGGCCCTATATGGGCGGGATGGAGATCGTGGATAGATGGCGGTGATGGATGGTCCCAGACGCTCGCCCTCGCGGCGAGCGCCGCCCCTCCATGCGCCACGGGCGCATGGAGGAACCGTGTATGCCACCCCTGTTAGTCGTCGTGGCCGCCGAAGGCACCCAAGAGATGCAGAAGGCTGGTAAAGAGGTTGTAGATCGAGACGTACAGGCCGACGGTGGCCATGATGTAGTTGGTCTCGCCGCCGTGGATCAGCTCGCTCGTCTGGTAGAGGATCATACCCGCCATCAGCAGCACGAACATCGAGGACACGGCGAGTGCGAGCCCCGGCAGGCTGAAGAAGACCGCCCCCAGCCCGGCCAGGAACGCGACCATGACGCCCACCGCCAGGAACCCGCCCATGAAGCTGAAGTCCTTCCGGGTGGTGAGCGCGTAGCCCGACAGCCCGAGGAAGATCACGCCGGTGCCGCCCAGGGCCATCATCACCAGTTGGGCGCCGTTCGAGAACACCCTGAGGTACATGTCGATGATGGGCCCGAGCGTCAGGCCCATGAAGCCCGTCAAGGCAAAGACCGCCGCGATCCCCCACACGCTGTTGCGCAGCCGGGCGGTCAGGAACAGGAGGCCGAAGTAGCCGACGAGCGTGATCAAGAGGCCCGGATGCGGCAGGTTGAAGACCATGGACACCCCCGCCGTCAAGGCGCTGAAGAGGAGCGTCATGGACAACAAGGTATAGGTGTTTCGGATCAGTTTGTTGGTCTCGAGGCCGGCGGCCTCGTGACCCGTGATGGGATAACGTACCGGGTTCATGCTCATATATTTACTCCACTCAGTATTCCAAGGACCAGCCCGCCAACATGCGCATCCTGTAGACGCCCATGCGGCCGGCGAAGTTCCTCGAAGCATAGCACACCACTTCGTGGGAAGTTGAGCCCGACCGTTCGGGCACAGGTTGGTTACGGCCCCCGCATCGGCTATCCTTCGGCAATGGCGCCGGTGCGCGGATGCTTCGTCTGCCAGAGGTTGGGGTACGGCGCCATCCTGCTACATCGGGCGCGCTGTGCCTGGTCCAGCGGTCTCCTGGCGACGCCCTCGAGGAGAGGTGGCTGAGCGGTCGAAAGCGGCGGTCTTGAAAACCGTTGTGGGGCGACCCACCGGGGGTTCGAATCCCTCCCTCTCCGCCAGACACCCACCAAACACCTCAGTCACTCACGGGGACTACGGAGCGGCGCATGGAGACCGCACGCGAATGACCGGCGTGGTCCTTGATGCCCCGGCGCACCGGCCCGGACGGCGATCGCCAGTGGGGGGTCCCTCGCCGCGAGCGCGGGTATCGCCTTCGACCTCGTGCGCTAGTCGAAGCGTGATCGATCGCGCCGAGCCTCGACGACGGAGTTTCCCCGGTGCACCGACCACCCCTTCGTTCATCGGGCCGGACGTCCGGCGGTCGAGTATCATCTCTGCAATGCGCCGCACCGTCTTTTTCGTCTCCGACGGCACCGGCATTACCGCCGAGACCCTGGGCCACAGCCTGCTCACGCAATTCAGCGGGTTTGATTATCAGCAGGTCACGCTGCCGTTCATCGACAGCGTTGAAAACGCCGAGGCGGCCCTCGCCCTGGTCAACCGTGCCGCACGCGAGGACGGCGTGCGGCCCATCGTCTATGCCAGCCTGACCGATCCGGGTCTGGTGGACCTATTGATGTCGGCGAACGCCTTGGTGCTCGACATCTTCGGGGGGTTCCTGCGCTCGCTGGAGGCCGAGCTCGGGACGCGCTCGGACCATGCCAAGGGCCGATCGCACGGGCTCGGGGACAAGGCCTTATACGATGTGCGCATCGCCGCCCTCAACTTCGCCCTCAGCCACGACGACGGCGCCAACGTCGAACGCTACCGTCAGGCGGATGTGGTCCTGCTCGGTGTGTCGCGCACGGGCAAGACGCCCACCTGTATCTACCTCGCCATGCAGTTCGGCGTGCGTGCCGCCAATTACCCCTTGACCGAAGACGACCTGTCCGCGAACCGCCTGCCGCGCGCCCTCGAACCGGTGCGGGAGCGCCTCTATGGCCTCGGCATCGATGCCGAGCGCCTGCACCGCATCCGCAGCGAGCGCCGCCCCAGGAGTGTCTATGCCTCGCTACGCCAGTGCCAGAAGGAAACCTATGACGCCGAGGCCCTGTACCGCAGCGAACGGTTGCGGTGGCTCAACGTCACCGCCGTCTCCATCGAGGAGATCGCCTCGCGCATCCTGCAGGACCTGGGGCTGAGCCGGCGCATGTACTGAGAGTTGTGAAAAAACGGCTGGTTCATGCGGTTACCCGTGGCCTCCGGCGGTCTACAGGGCCCGATCGAACAGCACGTCAGATGACCAACTTCCGCTTTCGGAGCAGGACGGTCTGAGTTAACCCCTGCCTGATGAGCGTGTACAGATATTCGTCGTGGCGCTGGGCATCGAGCTGTTGCTCATAGCCGAACACATCCTGGTAGCGGACGCGCCGGTGCGTGCCGATCTTATGGAACGGGATCTCCCTCCGCTCCAGCAACTGGATAGCGCCACGGTGTCTGGCCGGCAACGCAGCGCCGGCGCTTGACGCGCCGTCAGGATGGGACATCGAGCCGGGGATCATCGGGGGGGGGAATGATGCTGGAGGCGATCAGGACATTCTTCGAAGAGCACATCGCGCCGGGCGGCCGCGACGCGTACCGGGACGAGGAGCAACGGGTGCGGATCGCGGTCGCGGCCTTGTTCGCGGAGGTCGTGCGCATGGATGACGCTATCTCCGAGGGCGAGCGGGCGCAGGTCCTCAGCTCGATCGCGGAGCGTTTCGACCTCGATCCGGCACAGGCCACGGCGCTGATCGCGCTGGCGGAGGCGGAGGCACAGACCGCCACGGACCTCTACCAGTTCACCACCCAGATCAACCGCGCCTTCAGCCCCGTCGAGAAGGTAACGCTCATCGAGCACTTGTGGCGGGTGGGCTACGCCGACGGCAGCCTGCATCAATTCGAGGACCACGTTATCCGTAAGATCGCGGACCTCATCCACGTGCCGCATAAAGACCTCATCGCCACCAAGCTCCGAGTCCGAGGCGACGCCTGAGGACTAGTACCCCGCTCCCATCACCCCAGAACGATTCCTACCCACCCCGGTCCCGCCGGGAGGGCGGAATCGTCACAGCCGATGGCGCTGATCTACACGGCGGAAGCCGGGTAGCGCCCCGGATAGGCCGCGCCCCAGCGCGATGGCCTTGAAATGCTCGCCCATCTCGCCCGGCAGGATCAGGCGTTTGGCCTCTTGGGCGTGGATGAGGTAACGGTCGGGATCGTTTTCCCCCACAGCGGCGAGCACGCGCTCGAGGCCACAGTCGATGAGAAAGTGGGCCTGGGTCGTGAACCCGTAGAGATCGAGCCCGACCTCGCACCCCGCGCCGGCGAACGCCGTGAAATCCACCCAGGCGCCGATGTCCTGGAGCCCCGTGAGCACCAGCGGATCGGCATGGGCACGGTGCCGGTAATGGCACAGCAGCGTGCCGTCGCGGCGCTCCGGGCTATAGTATTCGCGCCCCACACAGCCATAGTCGATGCACAGCAAGACGCCCTTCGCGAGCGGCCGGGTAAGCGCGGACAGCCACGGCGCGAGCAGGGGCCGGAGCTCCGACCGATAGGGCGGCGTGAGGCCGTGGTCGCGCCGGATCCGGGCGACGAATTCGATCAGTTCGGGGGCCGCGGGCGTTTCCACCCATATGAAGCCCGAGCCGTCCCACCCGACGCGCCCTTCGAAGATACCGGCCTCGAGGATGGCGAAGCGCCGTACCGGCAAGGCGTCTGCGACCTCGTTGGCTAGGATGAGGCCGGTCCAGGGCGTCTCGGGCAGGCGCTCCAGCCAGACGACTCGCGGCAGGAGCTCGGGGACCAAGCCCTCCAGGGTGTCGCGCTGGCGCGCCCGCAACTCGGCGCTGATCTCCAGAATCGAATAGCGCCCGGGCAGCATGGAGAGGCGGTCGAGCGTCCCGAGTACCTGGGCCGCGAGCCGCCCGCTGCCGGCCCCGAGCTCCAGGATCTCGCCACCGCCGACATCCGTCAGGACCTGCGCACAAAAGCCCGCGAGGCAGCGCCCATAGAGCGATGAGATCTCGGGAGCGGTGACGAAATCGCCTGTGGCCCCGAACTTCTGGAGCCCGGCGCTGTAGTACCCGAGACCGGGCGCGTACAGGGCAAGCTCCATATAGCGGTCGAAGCCGATGCTGCCACCCAGTGCGCCAATCTCGGCGGCGATCACATCGACGAGCCGGGCCGCGTGGGCGAGCGCTTCCGGATCCGGTGCCGGCCAGCGGTCTCTGCGACGGTCCCGGGAAGGGGTCATGACCACGCCCGCTGGATCCTCACGGGCGTTCTCCTCCCCCATGGCCGATCGCCGTACCGGGAGCTATCCGGTCCCGGATGAGCTCCTTGATCTCACGGGGTTCGGGAAAGCGGCCGTGCGGGTGGCGGGAAAATAGTACCTCGCCATCCAGGCGCACCTCGAATCGCCCGCCGGAGCCTGGGATCAGGGCGACCTCCGCTATCCCCGCGCCGAAGGTGACCAGGACCTCTTGGGCCAGCCAGGCCGCGCGCAGTACGAAGCGGCACTGCGTGCAGTACTCGATCTCGATCCTCGGGGTGGCCATCAGACCGTCCCGTGTCCTAAACTTTGCTACAGCCTGCGGGTCTCAGTGTGAACGCACCCTGTATCGCAGTCCGAAGGAGATGTCCATGCGCAAGCCATTCCGTACGATCACGCTGTCCGCTTTGGTGGCCACGACCCTGGGCGCCGTGAGCGATGCCCAGGCCTGGTCCTTCGGAACTCGAGCGCGATCCCCGTCGGCTGACGATCGAGGGTATAACGCTTCCCCTCAGCCGGTCGGATCCCGGAGCCATGGCGGCTTCTCCTTCGGCTACAGCACCGGCGGGTTCAATTCGTGCTCACAGCCCTACGGCGGATTCTACTCCCACTGCCTGTACGGCGGGTCGAGGAACTACGTACCGCCCCGCACCTACCGGTACCCGCGTTACGCCCCGGGGTTCTACAACGGCTTCGAGGACGGGTACTACCGCGGGTACCACGACGGCCACCGGAACCGCCACGGCCGTCGCCATAAGAAATTCAGGTCGCGGTAGCGGACTGCCCATCCGCGTGTAGCGCCGCCACCGACGGCCCGCTGCTCAAACGCGGACGCATGCATCGCGCCGGATACCGAACTCGACTACTGGGACGGCGAGCCGTGAGCCGCTGACGGCGCAATCGCACGCACGCGCGTCGCCAGCGCCACCAGCACCAGCACCGGCACGCCCAGCAGCGCGGTACCGACGAAGAACATCGGATACCCGATGGTATCGACGGCGAGCCCGGAGAACGTGCCGGTGAATTTCGGCAGCAACTGCATCGTCGACGAGAACAACGCGTACTGCGTGGCCGAATACGCGACATGCGTGAGCCCCGACAGGTAGGCAATGAACGCGCTCGACGCGATGCCGCTCGACAGGTTGTCGGCGGACACCACGAGCGTCAGCAGCACCACATCGTGCGCGGCAGGGCCGAGTGTCGCCATCCAGGCAAACAGCAGATTGGTCGCGGCCGACAGCAATGCGCCGGCGAACAACACGCGCAACACACCGAAGCGCACCGCGAGCACGCCGCCGATGAAGGCGCCCGCAAGCGTCATCACCACGCCGTAGACCTTGGTGATGGCCGCGACCTCGTCCTTGGTGAATCCCATGTCCTTGTAGAACGGAAACGCCATTACGCCCATCACGACATCCGAGATTCGATAGGTCGCGATCAGCGCGAGGATCAGCGCCGCATACCAGCGATAGCGCATGAAGAAATCCGCGAACGGGCTGACCACGGCGCCGTTCAGCCAGACGATCAGGCGCGCCAGTGGTGCCGGCATCGCCGGGCGTTGTTCGAGCCACGTCGCAAGCGCGGCCTCGTTGGCGGGCGCGGCAGGCGCAGTGGCGCGCGGCTCGGGCGCGAGCAGGGTGGTCACGATGCCGACACTCATCGACAAGGCCATCGCCAGATACGCGATCGTCCACGGCGCGTGTTCGTAGGTGGCCTCGCTCGGATCGAATCGCGCGGCGAGCCACAACGCGCCCGCACCCGCCCAGATCATCGCGATGCGGTAGCCCGTCTGGTACGCGGCAGCAAGCGCCGCTTGTTGTTCTGCCGGTGCCGACTCGATCCGGTACGCATCGAGCGCGATGTCCTGCGTAGCGGAAAAGATCGCGGTGCCGAGCGCGAGCGCGACCAGCAGGCGCAGGCTCTGCCCGGGGTCGGTCAACGCCATGCCCGCCAGGCACGCGGCTATCGCGATCTGCGCCAACAGCAACCAACTGCGGCGCCGGCCCAGCGTGCGCGTGAGCCAGGGCAACGGCAGCCGATCCACCAGCGGCGCCCATGTCCACTTGAACGCGTACGCGAGCGAAACGCCGCTGACGAATCCGATGGTCGTGCGACTGACACCCGCTTCGCTCAGCCAGAACGACAGGGTGCCGACGATCAGCAGGACCGGCAGCCCCGCCGAAAACCCGAAGAACAGCATGCGCAGCACCGCGGGTTCGCGATAGACGGAGAAGGCATCGCGCCAGCGGCGTTTGGCGGGGACCGACTCGGATGCGATGCTGGCTGACGTCACGACGCGCAGTGTAGGTGCGACGGCCCACAGTCCTTCGGTGTCTGCCATTGATAGTGGCCGGCGTAGCGGTCCATGAGGGGCGCTCACAGGAACTTCACGGCATACGGCAGGCCGCCCAGCGACAGCACGCCGATGGTGCGGATATCGAGGCTCAGAGTCGTGAGCCACGCCTGGAGCGTCCCCGAGGTCAAAGCCAAGGGGAGGCCGGAGGCGAACCCCAGGAAGGGCATGGTGACGAGGGTTCTCATCGAAGCCGGCGGATCGTACCCGCTTACCGCGCTCCGGATCGACCGGCTCAGGGATTTTGATTATGGTGTCGCCCGGTGGGCCGGGCTCCCTGCGGGTGAGGCGTGGGATGGCCGCGCTGAGCGACACACGCCGTACGTCCCGACGAGGCATCGACGGCGCGGATGCACCGAACGCCATGGCCAGAGAGATCGAACGAAAATTCCTGCTCGATAACGATGCGTGGCGGAGCGACGTATCCGCGGGCGTTCGCATGCGTCAGGGCTATCTGACCCAAAATGGCCCGTGCTCCGTGCGCGTGCGAATCGCGGGCGAAAGGGCCTACCTCAATATCAAGAGTGCCACGCTCGGGATCTCACGCCTGGAGTTCGACTACCCCATCCCGCTCGCGGACGCCGAGCACCTCCTCGATGCGCTATGCGTCGGTGCGCCCATCGACAAGACGCGCTATCACGTCATGCATGCAGGACACCTCTGGGAGATCGACGTGTTCGAGGGCGACAACGCGGGGCTCGTGGTCGCCGAGATCGAGTTACAGGGGCCCGAGCAGCCCTTCGCACTACCGGAGTGGGCCGGCGAAGAGGTGTCGTTCGACCCCCGCTATTACAACGTTTCGCTCGCGACGTCGCCGTACAAAACCTGGTAACGGGCACGAGACCTTCGAGCTCGACCGGCCGAGACCGCGGGGCCTTCCGGCATGACTGCACCGGGTTATGCATGAGCACAGCGATAAGAACCGGCGCTCGACTTCGGAGCCCTCCAAAGGGACGCCGCGGGGCTGTGCATCGATCGAGTCCGGGGTGCGTAGAGGCTTGACTTGCGGGCCGCCTTTCGACACTCTGCGCGCGAGCGGCGCGGGCGATCGTCACACACCCAGTTTGGCAATGAGGTCCGGCAGGAACGAGCCCAGGATCAAGAACGGAACGATGATCGGGACCTGGATGGCCTGGATCAACACGCCGTTTCCGACCCCGAGACGCGCACCGTCGATGCCTGGGATCGCAGTCCCGATACAAGCCGCGCCGACCAGGAGATACGTGAAGCTGGCGGCGATGATCGCGAGCGTTGGGCCCCCGACACCCGCGAACAATAGCCCGGCCGCCACGCTACCGACGGCCAGATATTCGACGAGCACGATGAGATATGCCTTGCCGTACTTCACAGGCACCTCGACCATGAGCTTGGTGGCGATCTTGAGCGCGAGCGCATGACAGAGTGATGCGATTGCGATGGCGATGATGATCTGCGTTGAGCTCACGGTTGCGCTTCTAAAAGAATCCTCAAGGCTCACGGACACCCCGCGAAACACTAGCACGGGCCACCGCCACGGTAAATGCCGTGTCTAGTCTGCTCGCGAAAGAACGCACCATCGCCAAGCCCGGTTTCAACCGCTGGTTGGTGCCGCCGGCGGCCCTGGCCATCCATCTCTCCATCGGCATGGCCTACGGCTTCAGCGTGTTCTGGCTGCCGCTCAGCAAGGCGCTCGGTATCACCGAGCCCCTCCCCTGCCCGCCCGATCTCGGATGGTTCGAGCACATCATCGCGCACGGCTGCGACTGGAAGATCAGCACGCTCGGGTGGATGTACACCCTGTTCTTCGTGTACCTCGGCTCCTCGGCCGCCGTCTTCGGCCGCTGGCTGGAGCGCGCCGGGCCGCGCAAGGCGGGGGTCGTCGCGGCCTGCTGCTGGGCCGGGGGTTTATTGATCTCGGGGCTCGGGGTCTACCTGCACGAGATCCGCCTCTTGTGGCTGGGCTCGGGCATCATCGGCGGTTGCGGTCTCGGGCTCGGCTACATCTCGCCCGTATCCACGCTCATCAAATGGTTCCCGGATCGCCGCGGGATGGCGACCGGCATGGCGATCATGGGCTTCGGCGGCGGCGCCATGATCGGTGCGCCCTTGGCTGAGCTCTTGATGCAGCATTACGCGACCCCGAGATCGGTGGGGGTGTGGGAGACCTTCGTCACCCTCGGCGTCGTCTATTTCATCGCCATGCTGTGCGGGGCCTTCGCCTATCGCGTGCCGCCCACGGGCTGGAATCCGCCCGGATGGGCGCCGTCCGCGAAACGCACGGGCATGATCACGAACCGGCACGTACACCTCTACCGCGCCCCCAACACCCCGCAGTTCTGGATGCTGTGGGGGGTCTTGTGCATGAATGTCAGCGCCGGGATCGGGGTCATCGGGATGGCCTCGCCGATGCTGCAGGAAGTCTTCGGCGGCGCACTCGTGGGGCTCGACCTCTCGCTCGCCGAGCTGTCCGCGGAGGAGACGAAGGCCGTGGCGCTGATCGCGGCGGGGTTCACGGGCCTATTGAGCCTCTTCAACATCCTCGGCCGGATCTTCTGGGCCTCCCTATCCGACGTCATCGGTCGCAAGACCACCTACTTCCTGTTCTTTGCGCTCGGCATGGCCCTCTACGCGTCGGCGCCCTATGCCGGGCAGATCGGCCATGTGGCGCTGTTCGTGGCGCTCTTCTGCGTCATCCTCACCATGTACGGGGGCGGGTTCGCCACCATTCCCGCCTATCTGGCCGACATCTTCGGCACCCAGTTCGTGGGGGCGATCCACGGGCGCTTGCTGACCGCATGGTCCACCGCCGGGATCCTCGGCCCGGTCCTCGTCAACTACCTCCGCGAGTTCCAGATCGAACGCGGCGTGCCGGTCCACCAGGCCTATAACGTGACCCTCTACGTGCTCGCCTCGTTGTTGTTCGTGGGCCTCTTCTGCAACCTGCTCATGCGGCCCGTGGCGCAGCGTTATTACATGACCGATACAGAGCTCGAGACCGAGCGCCGGCTCGCACACGAGGCCGCCAGGGCCTGAGCCAGAAGGACACCATGTCACGACGCGCCGACCGGGGCAGCCGGAACCCCAGGGAACGCCCGAGCCCGGCAAGCTGGTTCCTGGTCGCGATCGCCTGGACGCTCGTCGGTATACCGCTGGGCTGGGGGATCTATATCACCTTGGACAAGGCGCTGGTGCTGTTTCGATAGCGGGAGATTTATGGAGCGCCTCTAAGGAGCTTCATAGCCTCATCTACCCAGCGACGGTAGAAGGGCAGGAAAACCTTACCCGCCTCAATGCGGTCTTTCAGGTTCTCCAGGTGGGGACGGAGTTCCCCTAAACGCAACTTCTTTGCGACTCTTACGCCCAGCATTGCTCTAGGCTCATTAGTCATCGATAACCAGTCCCGTAGCACTTCTACGAGACTATCCCGCTCTCGTGCCGCGGGCCGACCGCGCGTGAGCGATAATGTGGTCTTCAAGATACTCTCCCGATTTCAGAGCTCCGGGATCCGTTAAGTCCGTTTCGAACTCCCGTAGTATGTCTTCTTTCGACATTGGACTGCTACCGCACTATATCAATTGCATCTGGCGGAATCGCATGTGGGAACACTACCTCTGTACCACCTCCAGGCATTATGGGGCGTGGCCAGTTTGGCGATGCCTGCGGGCCTTTTCATCGGCATGATGCCGCCGCCGCACCGCCCCGGAACGCGGGTCCACCGAGCGCGTGCGCGAGGGGAACACATACTGCCACGCCCATTGCCGTGGCGCGCCTGGATACTTGCGCGCGAGCGCGTCGGGGAGATAGACCTCGCCGTAGCCGGCGTCCAGATCCGCCTCGTGGAGCTTCTTGATCCTGACGAGGTGGTCTCTCAGCGGGGCGGCGAGGCTCTGCGGCAGCACGGTCATGCGGTCCTTCGCGCCTTTGCCCTTGGCCCCCCATTGCCCCCTTCCCGCCCCTTGACCATACTTCCTCAGGACCCCAAGCCCAGGGTCCGAGCGGGAAGATCAGGCCATGACCGACGCGCCGAGCCAACCACTAGCCCTCCATCACGGCCCCCGGCGCCTTACAATCCCCAAGGCTCATAGCCTTCGATCCAGCGGTTCAGTTCAACAGATCTTATCCGCCATGCTGCCGCACGGCGGATAAGATACTATCCGTTGGGCAGACAATGAAAACTGTTCACTTTCGGGTCGCTAGAATCGGACGCAGACCCAAGGAGAGGTGAATCAACATCAAGCTTAGCAAGAAGACGTTGTTGCAGGCCCGCGTGATTGCCAAGGGTAAGCGTATTCGCGATGTCGAGCGTCTTGTTGCTCAATACGGTGGAAGAGCATCAAAATGGGTGAAGAAGAGTAGTCCACAATTCGAAGTTGCCGGAGAATCTTTTGAGTATCACTGGTACGAACATCCCGGAATCGGCAGGTTCGAGGTTAGACAAGTACGACTGAATCAGCCATGATTGTCAAACTGAAGAAAAGACAAGCGCAGTATCGAGACCTTACGTTCGGACAACCGTATGTCGTGATTGGCATTGAAGCCGATGCATTCCGGATCTTGAACGATGCTGGCCGTCCTTTCTTGTATCCGCCAAGTCTGTTTTCGTTGGTCGACGCACGAGAACCGCGTGATTGGGTGACCGAATTCGGTGACGACGGAGAGCGGTATTCCTATCCTCGACCGCTAAATGACTTTGGTTTCTTTGAAGACTTCTTCGACCAAAAAGCCAAGGCCGTTGCAACGTTTTGGCGCGTAGTAAATCATCGGCTTGCCCAAGCCAGCGAGGTCGCGTAGGGCAGGTGCCCGCCCAACGCACCGCTGCAGCCGACCGCTGAAAAGCGCGGCAGCTGAGCGGTAATCCGTTAGACGATTAATCTTGAGCGGATGGATACAATACTTGCCACTTTAGCTTGGCCCGCTGCCGTTCTTATCTTCGGCCTAGTCTCCATCTTCGCTTTTCGTACTCAGATCGCTGGCTTGATTAGCCGCACTAGCCCGACTTCCGCAACTCAACCTTGATTTTCACAGAGATCAAATATCTTGAATTGTTAACCCGCTGATTATCCGAACCGGATTATTGAGATCGCCTGGAAAAGCGCGTGTAGTGCCGACGTTGGTACTTGACTGGGCTCGAGTTTCTGCGAAACTCACGGCATGTTTCTGCGCGCCAAGACCCCAAGGATGGCAAGGAACACCGCTACTGGAGTATCGTGGAGAATCGACGTACCCAGGGTGGGCGGGTGGTTCAAAGGCAGGTGTTGTACCTGGGGGAGATCAATGACGGTCAGAGGGCAAGCTGGTGT
>JALZID010000145.1 GCA_030860485.1 Pseudomonadota bacterium
ACACCAGCTTGCCCTCTGACCGTCATTGATCTCCCCCAGGTACAACACCTGCCTTTGAACCACCCGCCCACCCTGGGTACGTCGATTCTCCACGATACTCCAGTAGCGGTGTTCCTTGCCATCCTTAAGGCGGGTCTTGGCGCGCAGAAACATGCCCTGAGTTTCGCAGAAACTCGAGCCCAGTCAAGTACCCAGGTCGGCACTACACGCGCTTTTCAGGCGATCTCAATAATCGGTTCGGATAATCAGCGGGTTAACAATTCAAAATATTTGATCTCTGTGAAAATCAAGGTTGAGTTGCGGAAGTCGGGCTAGCTAGCTAGGCGCCCTCGGGCTTTGATGGATGGTCCGCATTACCTGGTCCCCATCGCGCTCGCGGCAGAGCGCGCTGGCGGCGGGGTATCAGGTATTCTAGGCATCGATCTGGCTCGACGCCCAGCGATCTGGTGAGCGCATTAATGTGGACCGCGGCGATCTTCATGTCCAAGCCATCGGCGGGAATCCCCGACTCGCCGACCGGGAAGGTCGGGTGCGATGACCGTGAAGTTCGCGGCGAGCCGCGGCAGGATCGGCCTCCACATGCGAGACGTCTGCGTGTAGCCGTGCAGCAGGATCACCGCCGGACCGTGCCCCGCCGTGAGGTAGTGCAGCTTGGTTCCCTCGACCTCCGCGGTGAGCGCAGAGATGCTGCCGTCTGCCGTGGCTGCGTGCATCGCCGCCGGCGAAGCGAACAGGAGACCCTGTACCGTCACCAAGAACCAGCTCTTCCAAGAGACCTATCGTCTTCAGCAACGCGCCGCCCACGCTCCCAACGCGAGGACCGGCATCGCCAACCTACGCGCCGATTCAGCCTTCGCCTGCGAGAGGCCCGGGTCGTCAAAGGCAGCACGGTAGTAGGCGAAACCCGCCCGCGCAGCGCCGGGGCTCGAGAAGGTGCGTACATGCTCGTCGAGCGACGCTTGGAGATCGCCCAGCTTCGAGAGTCTTGTTGGCGAGCAGCCACGTCAGGAACGCGCGCTCATGCTGCACGAGGACTTCGGGCAGGTCGTCGAGGCGGTTGAAGCCGAAATGCCACGTCTTGAGGTTTGTCGCGCGATCCGGAATCCCTCCGGGCGGAGGCGAAACGCCGTGATGGACGCCTCGGTCAGCACAAGGCGGCGGACGTCGTTGGAGAAGGCTATGGCATGGGCGAAGGCGATCCACGTTGCGACGTCATGTCCGACCACGTCGACGCCGAGCTCGAGAGCCTCGACGAACGCATGCAGGTCCTTGGCGGACGTGTCCGGATCGTAGCCGGCAAGCGGTTGCTCGCTGTCGCCGAAATCGCGGGGGTCGATCGCGTAGAGCCGCCTCCCGGCCCGGACGAGCCCGGGCATCACGCGCCGCCACGCATACCAGCTCTACGGCCAGCCGGGCTCGAGCACAACGGGCTCGCCGTCGCCGACGACGTAGTGGAGCCTCACTCCGTTGGCCGATACCGAGCCGTGCCGGAGGTCGGCCAGTGGCTGGCCGTCCGGCTCGGGCGTCGGGGCCGCACCCACAGCCCCTGGCGCTGACGCGGCGAGCATCACGCCGCTGAGGGCCGACAGCAAAAGTTCGAGCGTGGTCTTCCTCACAGGTATTCGCTCCGGGACGTCAGTCGATGCGCAGGCTCTGTTCCATCGCATAGCACTGGTCCCAGATGAAGACGTCGAAGCGGACGAGTCTGCCGGACGACTCGGTGTCAGCGCATTCAAGCGCTATATCGCCACTCGGTCGATGTAGTTGCCGGAGACGGCCCACGGATTCGCCTTGTCGGCTGGTCTCGAGGCCAACACCGACGGGCGTCGATTTCAGGGCGGCGCCCACCGCAGCCTTCAAGTCCTTCATGAACGCGCTCTGGAGGACGACGTCAGCGCGCGTGCCGCCGCGTGCGCCACTGCCCCTCGTTTGGCGTCGCCAGCGGCCCTTGGGTTTCCAACGTTTGTCTGCCGAGAAAGTCACTGCGATCGTAGAAGCCACCCTGCACACGAAGCCGGAAGATGCGACCCACTGGAGCACGCAGACGATGGGGAAAGCGCAAGGAGTCAGCCATGCCAGCATGGCGCGGATCTGGGACGCGCACGGCTTGAAGGCGCATCGGATCGAGGGCTTCAAATTGTCGAAGGACAAGGCGGTTTGTTGAGAAGTTGACGGACGTGGTCGGCGTCTACCTCAACCCACCGGACAAAGCGCTGGTGCTCTGCGTGGATGATAAATCGCAGGTACAAGCGTTGGATCGGACGCAACCGGGATTGCCGATGAAGAAGGGTCGATGCGGAACGATGACACACGACTACAAGCGCAACGGAACCACCTGTCTGTTCGCGGCGCTCAACGTGCTCGACGGCACCGTGATCGGCACCTGTTACCCGCGTCATCGAAACGAGGAGTTCCTGAAGTTCCTGCGCAAGATCGACCGAGAAACGCCACAAGGATTGCCCCTGCACCTGATCCTGGACAACTACGGGACACACAATCACCCCAATGTGAAGAACTGGCTTCAGAAGCATCCACGATTTCATCTGCACTTTACGCCGACGAGTTCTTCGTGGCTCAACCTTGTCGAGCGATGGTTCGGAGAGATCACGCGCAAGCGGATCCGGCGAGGCGTTTTCAAAAGCGTGCCGGAGCTGATCGCGGCGATCGATGAATTTATTCCGGTCAACAACAGAAATCCAAAACCATTTGTTTGGACCAAAAAGGTCGAAGACATCTTGGAAAAGATCAGCCATTGTAAAGCCATTATTGAGACACTACACTAG
>JALZID010000146.1 GCA_030860485.1 Pseudomonadota bacterium
GAGGCGACCAAGGCCTCACCAACAGGCCGGATATATGGGAGCAACTGCGCTACCGACCTCTGCCGTCAACGAGCGAGATGCTTGCAAATCGGAGGAGTCCATATATGGGGGTAAAGGCGCTGCGGCCGGGCTAGAAGCTCATCTCGAGCCCAGCCGTGGGCACCGCGTCGGAGCGCAGGCCATCTTCATTGAGCGGAATGAAGACGCTGGCGAATCCGACCACACCGATGCCAAAGCGGCCTTGAAACCGATCGACAGTCGACGATGCCCGTGCGCAGCCCCTGGGTGATGGATGGGTGCAGAGAACCGAGCGGCGCTCGGGCCGATCGGTTGCGGATTATCGGGGGCGCTGGGGTCGGGGCGTTTGCGTTACTACGAGCGGATCAATGGCCCAGGCCTGCGAGCGGATACCGGATAAGCACACAAGGGGGACGCAGAGCGGACGTCTGCCTGAGGAGGAACGCGAATCGAACTGTGCCTCTTTCCCAAGCGGCATACCGAGCTCGGCTACCGCAAGCTCACCTGGATGATGATCGCTTAACCTATTATGTATATGTTTACGAAAACCGTGTGTATCGGGTGCTGGCCCCGGCTGATTTGCTGTACCGCTTTTCCTTTCATCCTGCAGGGCGCTAAGGAAACCGCATCTAGAAGCTGACCTCAATATTGGCGGTGGGGATCACGTCGGCCCGCAACCCATCGTCATTCAGCGGCACGAAGACGCCGGCAAAGCCGACCAGCGAATGCGGAAAGGCCGCCTTGAACCCAAGCGCCAAGTCGACGATGTCCGTACGAAGCTCGCCGGGCACAGTCCTGGTACTCGGGGTGGCCTCAGAGGTGCCCGGGGCATTGACAAAGGTGGGGACGGTGACCGAGATGTCCTGGTCCGTGACATTGGAGTTCCCGATCACGTCGACCAGGAAGGCGAGCGGCTCGATGATCCCGGCCGTCACCCCAGCCGCGTAGCGTACCCGGCTGCGCTCGGTGTCGTCGGCATTGATCTCGACACCCGCCGCCAGATGGAAATCGAAGCGCCCGTACTCCTGGGATACGGAGAAGAACGGCGTCAAGGTGGTATCGCCTAGCCCCTGAAAATCGTCCTCATCGCCCGTCGGCAGACGCAGATTGAGCCCCGAGGCGAGGTTCAATCCGTCCCTGCTGAAGAGGTGATATTTGGTTCGTAGCTGCAAGTCTCCGACCCCGGTCTTACTGTCGTCTATGGAGCGCCGCTCCTCCGTTACACCCTCGTCGAAGATGTGGGTGCCGGTACCGCTTTCATTGTTCAGCACGGCGCGTGCGTCCACCTCCAAGGAGGTGCGGATGATCGGGAGGAGGATATTGACGTCCCAGCGGTCTGTGATCCCGTAGGTTGCAAACAGCGAGACTACGTGGGACTCGACGTCGAACTGGTCGAAGAACAGGTCGGCCGTGTCAATCTCGAACAAGGGGTCGTCTGGACTCGGGGCCCCACAACAGTCGTTGTGCTCCAGGCCCCGAAAGGCGAGCCCGTCCAGCTCGTTACCGTCCAGCTCGTCGAAGTTGATGTACAAATACGCGATGCCGATGTCGAGCTTGCCGCGCCCGAGCGTTTGGGGCCGCTCGACATAGACCGGGCCGAGGGAGCCGGAGGAACGCTCGAAGGCCTGCAGGTCCGGATTATAGCGATAGCTGAGACCGGGTAACGTCGAGATGGCCGGGAAGTCCGCCGTGGCCGGCGCGAGCGTTTGCACCAACTGCCCCAGTATCGCGAGGCTGTCGCTAGTAAAATGGGCGGTGTGCGGGACCGTGGGCCCAGTCCCCGGGGTGGTTGGCGCTACCGCTTCCTCAGTGAGGGTGATCCCGCGTTCCCCATATAGGTTATTGAGCTGATCCGCTAAGCTCGAACCGGCACGAGCCTCAGCTCCCAGCGTACACACCAACGCCCCCAAGATCCCCATCGCAATTCGGTGCGCCTTCATGGTGATGCCCCCCTTTACTTTCGAGCCAGCCCCCGGCGACCCCAATCGGGACGCGTCGACCCTGCGCATGGCCGGTGGCGGGCTATGATTGTTTCGCAACACCCTGTTGCGTGCCCACCTTTCGATACTAAACAGCGTGCCCTAGTAAGTCAATCATAATAGACCCCTCCACGTCCTCACAAGCTTTTCGCGTGTTGTACTAGCGCAACGACATAGTGGTCGGCCTCTCAGAAAGCCCTGGGCGGGCGCCAACCGCGGGTGTCACTGTTATCTGCGCCGCGTAAGGCGCCCGCTCGCCTGCTTGTCGAGCCAAAGCTCCTTGAGGCCGGGCTGGGGGAGAGTCTTCCCGTCGATCGTGTCCTCGCGCCGGAAGGTGACGCGCGCCGAATCGGCATCGACGCGGATCGTCAGGTCTTTGACTTCCACGCGGAAATCGTCGTATTCGGCCAATGTTTCCCGCAGTTGGGGGGCGCGGTCTTGTGTGACCTCGCCCAACTGGATCAGGAGATCGACATCCTTGCTCTCCCAGGCACGCCGGTAGAGCGCCAGCCAGTCACGCACCTCCGACTCCGCCAGTGCGGTCTTGGTCTCTTTGGGCTTGACCTCGATCGTCCAATCGCGCGGCGCACTCTTCAGGCCCTCCGGGCTCACCGCGGCGACCGTGAGCTTGTGGGTCCCGGCGGGCAGCGGCGGCAGGCGAAACTGCCCGGTCGTCGTGCTGCGGCTCGGGCCGGTGTCGATTCGCCATTCGTAAGTGACGGCGCCCTGGCGCGCATCCCCTGCCAGGTTCGCCACCGCGCTGAAGTCCAACGCGCCGCCTGTCTCGGCGGTGATGCGCTTGGCCGCCGGCTGCACCGCCGTGATCGAGGGCGGGCTCGCGGGCTCCGCGACCGCAACCGTCCAACGCTGCGTCGCGCTCCGGCCCGATTTATCGCTCACCTTGACCTCGACCCGGTGCTGTCCCGCGGGGACCTTCACGTCCATCTCAAAGGTGCTCTCCTTCGCGAGCGGCCGCCCATCCAGGAGCCAGCTATAGGCGAGCGGATCGCCCTCGTCGGCGTCCGTGGCCTCCACGGTAAATCTCTGGGCAGTGCCCCTCGCGACTCCTATGCGCGTGTCGGTCGGCGTGAACGCGACGATCGTCGGGGGGCGGTTGGCCGGATTGACCCGGATCCGCCAGAGGTGCTCCAAGGGAGGGCCCGCGCCGCCGGATACGACGACCCGCAGCTCCTTGGTGCGGCTTGCCGAGGCAGGGGCCTTGTAGGTCCACCGGATCCCCGTCGCCTGCTTCTTCCCATCCAACTGCCAGACATAGTCCAGCGCGGCGCGATCCCCACCCGCGACCTCGATCGAGAAGGTCTGGTTCTGTCCTTCGGTGAGGATTAACTCCTGGCCCGGAGCGAGCTTGGGATTTGCCGCGCGGATCGCGAGCGGAGGCAGCGGCAGCGGCGCCTCCACGGCGATCTCCCAACTGCGTCGTTCCGATAGTCCGGCCCGATCGACGATGGCCACCTCCACCCGCTGGCGCGCGCCCGGGGTGTCCGGCTTGAGATCAAACCGCTCCCCCTCGGCCATCCGCGCGCCGTCGACGTTCCAGACATAGGCGAGGGCATCATCGCGATCGGGGTCCTCGGCCTGGACCGAAAAGCGGACCGTTTCTCCAGATTTCACGGTCAAGGTTTGGGTAGTCGGCATTGCCGCCACGAGGCGCGGCGGTCGGTTGGTGTCCAGGACCTTGACCCGCCAACGGATCTCGGCCTTGACCGCGTCTGCATCGCTGACGACGACCTTGATTTCCTTGAGGCCGGCGGCGTCGAAGTCGGGCGTATACGACCAGGTCGGCCCATCGCCTTGCCGTCCGGTACCCTGGGGCGCGTCGTCCAGGAACCAGGTATAGCGCAAGGGTCTCGAGACCGCCCCCTGGACGTCGATCGCAAAGGTCTGGGACGCCCCCTCCGCCAGCGCGATCGGCGCGCCGGCATCGGGGTTCGGCGTGAACCTCAGTGGTTCCGGGGCCGGTGGAGCGGGCTCGACTCCCGGCGGCGGCGCCGCCTCCGGCACCACGGGTTTCGGGGGTACCACTGGTGCCGGCGCCCGCTCCGCCCGTATGAAGTAGAACGCGACGCCGGCCGCGAGCGCGGCGAGCCCTACGAAGGGCAGCACCTTGGCCCATGGCACTGCGAAGCGGGGCTCGCGCCTACGTCGAGCGGCGGCCTGCAGCCGGACCTCGAAGCGTGACGCCGCCTTCTCGAAGCTGGCTTTGGCCTCCGCGTAATTCGCCGCTTCGAACAGGCGATGCCCACGTGCCAAGGCGCCCTTGGCGCGCGCCATTCGCCAGCCACCCGCAGCGCCGATGTCCCGCTGCAGGCCTAGCGCCTGTGCCCGTGCCTGTGCCGCGCCCTCCCGCGCCCGATGGACGATCGCCTCCTCGCGCAGGTCCCGGAATCGGGTGGCGCTCTTATCGAATCCCGCGCGGGCGTCCTCCCAGCGCTCGCGGCCCAGCGCCGTCTGGGCCTCCGCGAACAAGGCCTCCACTTGTTCGATGCGCGCGGCGAAGGTCTTCGGGGCGGCGGCTTGCTGCAAAGCGGCCCGCGCCGCCCGGGCGCCCTCCAGAGCCGCCTCCGCCGTCGTACGCGCCCGGGCGCGCTCCGCCTCCCCCCGGGCCTCCAGGTACAGGCGCTGGGCCTCGGCGTAGTGGCGCCGAGCGTCCTCCCAATGCCGCGCTTGTAAGTAGCGGGTCCCTTCTTGATGTGCCGCCTGGGCCTCGACGAAGCGTGCCTGGGCAAACTGTGGGGCCCCTGCAGCGCGCGCAACGCTCTCGGATTGCTCCGCTTGCGTGCGAGCCTCCACCGCCTGTTGCTCATCGCGGGCAGCCTCGGCCGCGGCACTGGCCTCGGTATAGGCGCGTAGGGCCCATTCGTAGAGACCGATGGCCTCGGCGAAGCGTTGCTTCTGCCAGGCGCCCTCGGCTTCTTGTGCCGACTGATCGGCACGCGCCCAGGCCTTTCCTGCCCAGGCCCGCAACGCGGCCGCTTGGGTCCGCAGCACAGCGAGTCGTTCCCGCGCGGCCCCGGCCTGTTCCTGGGCCAGCAGTCCCTGGGCATCCTCCTCCAGTCGCGACCAACGCTCCGCGGCCTCTGCGTAGGCCTCCGCGGCGGCGACATACCCTCCCGCCTCTTCCGCGGCAACCCCGCACGCCAACCCCTCCAGCGCCTTCGCGAAGTCTTTCGGAAAACGCTCCCCGGCTTGCACCGCCCGCGCCCGAGCCTCCTCGGCCCTCCGCCGTTGCCAGGACGCCGAGGCCTGCTGAAAGCACGCCCGGGCCGTCGTATACGCCGCCGCCGCCGGCTCGAACGCTTGCGCGGCCAGGTGGGTATCTCCCTCACGCTCCGCCTCCTGCCCTTCCCGATACGCCGCCTCCTCGGCCGCACCGGCCAGGGACAAGAGCGCCCGCCGGACCGCGTCCGCTTCGGCCTGGGACGCGAGCGCCACCTGTCGCTGCCGCGCCCACTGTGCCTGCTGTCGCGCCCCGGCATATCGTTCGACTGCCGCCAGATAGAGGTCGCGCGCCGCCGCGAAGTCACCCTGCCCGATCGACGTGTCCCCACGTCGCTCGGCCCGCACCGCCTCCCAGAAGGCCTCCGCCGCATGCTCTTCGACGCCGTCCCGGATCGCGACCTCGCGTGCTTCTCGCGCCTTGATCGCTGCCGCTTGGGCCTCGGCCTCCAGCAGCGAACGATGGGCCACCCCCTGGGCGTCCTCGAAACGGCCGCGCGCCTCCGCGTACAGGTCTCCTGCCTCGCGGTACGATTGGTTTTCCCACAACGCGTCCGCCTTTGCCTGTAACATCAGGCCGTTGCGATAGACCGTCTGGGCGCGCTCCGTGGCCCCATAACGGTCGGCCTCGACCTTGGCGGCCGCCGTCTCTGCACGCGCCTGACCGGCCTGTCGCTGCAAGCCTTCGCGCGCTGCCTGCTCGGACGCCTCC
>JALZID010000147.1 GCA_030860485.1 Pseudomonadota bacterium
GCTGACGGGATTGCGCCCGTCAGCTCGACCCGATCTCGCTCAATCCTTGCTGGTTGGGCGTCTGCATTGCAAAGCGCGAGGCCGTGTGGCACATGGGCCGCGTCGCGATCGGACAGACCGACTCATCTTGTTTCCTTTACCGGGACTTCGCACGTTCCATCCAGACACCCGCCGATGTCCTTCTCAATCCTTTGGCGAACTGGCGGGACGTAGGTGAATGGCAGCACGAGCCAGTAGGTTGGGATATGTTTGCAGAGCAAACGGAAGCAGTCGATGCCCTTAAGCGTGGCCCCTGTGCGCAAGTCTTGAACCGCAATTTCACCGACGAGCAATTGCCCGGTAGGAGGAGTTTCCGTGGTGTCTTCGAAGTGACCCAACCAATCGAACCGATGGTGCATGCGTGCATAGCCAGCACAGCGCTCACACTCAGGGTGCCGGTACAGACGAATCGCCTTCATTCTACGAATCTCATTCTCAAGTTGATGACGCCCAACGTTCCGGTTGTGTACGCCCGACATGGGCATGAACTTATGGGGTGAAAGTCCCCTGTAGGAGTACCGATAATGTCCAATTGTAGGACACATATAACTACTAGCCGAAGGCAAGGGCAATCCCGCGAGGGGTGGTCTGAAGGAAGCCCGAGCGCAAAGGTGCGAGCCGACGGACAGAAAGCGCATAGAAGGCTCAGTCTCCGGGCGAGTCAGCACAAGATGACGAAGCCCACCGGGTACGGGAGATAGGGTAAATGCGGCGGTTGTGCACTGACAGTGGATGCGCGCCCTCCGTGGCGCGCCCCCTTCGGGCGTGCTTCGCACGTCCCGTTTCTTCCCGAAGAAACGGTCATGTTCTTATTCGGGGAGATCCGCCTGGCGTGCGGCCGGGATAGGCCACGGGAGCCGGACTGAGGACCATGTCGAAAGGCATGGGGTAACCACCGGACCCTACCGCTTGTTTTTGACAGCGCGTCCAGCGGTAACGCGGGGCGTGACCGGGCAGAAGTCAGCAGAGGCCATAATAGCCGTGATCCAGGAGGGAGCCACGGTGAAGGGTCGAACACGAAAGTACAAGGAGGAGCCGTGATGCACTCGCCTTCGGCAACGAGCCCGACCGGGGGAGCCGAGGCGCGGCGTGTATTCACGCAGCCAGCCTTGCACGATGACCTGATGGGGCGACGGCACGACACTCACGTCACGGACGCCGGTTTTGCCAATCCTGCAAGCCACCACGCTGCATCGCGGAAGCGGCCCAAGGAAGTACCAAGTCTGCCACCGTGCGATGCTAAAGCCGCATGATCTGAACAACTCGTGCCATTCCGACCTCGTACGGATCGCCCCTCAAGGCCGATCCGAATTGAGGGACCTGGCTCCGCGCTTTCGGAGGGACGGATCAATAGATTTGCCATGGCCAATCCCGAGCACGCTCCTCACACGGCAAACGCGCCGAGGAGGCGCTGCGTCATGCGGGCCTGTGGGATCGCATCCAGGACCATCTGGTCTTGGGCGAGAACGTCTCCGATACCGCTCACTTAGCGACTGCCGGAGGGGCTCAGGGTGGCATCATCGCCTATTCCCAGGCGCTCTCGCCATCGGTCTCGAAGTTCGGCCGCTACGCGCTCATCCCGGACGCCTGGCACGAGCCTTTGAAGCAACGCATGGTGCTGATCAAGGGCGCGAACGAAACCACACAAGCGTTCTACTGGTACCTGCAGCAACCCGCCGCGCGGGATATCCTGCGACGCTACGGCCTCACCCTGCCGGGCGAACAGTAAGACCGGGGTTTGATGGATTGCTATCGGGTGGACGTGGCGACGATTCGGACGTGTCGGCGATCGTCTACAATGGTGTGCTGAACCGTGAGGAAACCTTGACCTGGGCCGCGGGGCAGCGCCGCGAGGGAATGAGCGGCGGATGCAGACCGCTCCCTCCTTCGGCCCCGACAGACGGGGTACGGCACCGCGACAGGTCCCCCGCATAGGTACTATGGAATTCAAATGCCAGTAGCCGCGGGTCCGCCGCCGACAGGCGAGGACGCCACCAAGCGGGTGCGCGAGACGGTGGACGCCGTCTACCGCTCCGAGTCGCGCCGTGTCTTGGCCACCCTGATCCGCCTGCTCGGGGACTTCGACCTAGCCGAGGAAGCCCTGCACGACGCCTTCAGAGCAGCGCTGGAGCAGTGGCCGCGGGATGGTGTACCTGCCAATCCGCGGGCGTGGCTCGTTTCGGCGGGGCGCTTCAAGGCGATAGACGGCATGCGCCGGCGCGCCCGATTCGATGCTCTGGACGATTGTACGGAACAAGTCGACGCTGGCATCGACGAGACCGCAGCGCGCGACGACGAGGGCGTCGAGGACGATCGGCTGCGGCTGATCTTCACCTGCTGCCATCCAGCCTTGCCGCCGGACGCCCAGGTAGCGCTGACGCTGCGCGAAGTATGCGACCTCACGACCGAGGAGATCGCGCGCGCGTTCCTGACCGCTGCGCCCACGCTCGCCCAGCGGATCGTGCGTGCCAAGGCAAAGATCCGCGACGCGCGCATTCCCTATGAGGTGCCATCGCTGACCGATCTCCCGGATCGAGTGGACAGCGTGCTGCGCGTGGTTTACCTCGTGTTCAACGAAGGCTACTCCGCGTCATCCGGTGCGTCGCTGACGCGCCACGATCTGTCGGGCGAGGCGATCCGCTTGGGAAGGCTGCTGGTCGAGTTGCTGCCGGAGCCCGAGGCGCTGGGCCTCCTCGCGCTGATGCTGCTGCAGGAATCGCGGCGCGCCGCGCGCAGCTCGCCGGCGGGCGAACTGGTACTCCTGGCCGAACAGGACCGCTCGCTCTGGAACCGGGATCAGATCGCGGAGGGATCGGCGCTGGTGGAGCGGGCGGTCGGGTCGCGCCGGTTCGGTCCGTACACACTGCAAGCGGCGATCGCCGCGGTCCACGCCAACGCCCCCAGCGCCGCCGCGACCCACTGGGCCCAGATCGTCGGATTGTATGACCTGCTGGCGCGGGCCGAACCGTCGCCCGTGGTCGAACTGAACCGCGCCGTGGCGGTGGCGATGCGCGATGGTCCTTTGACCGGTCTTGATCTCATCGACGCCATCCTGGCGCGCGGCGATCTCGCAAACTACCACCTGGCGCACGCGGCGCGCGCCGACCTGTGCCGGCGGCTGGGGCGGACAGCGGAAGCCCGCGCCTCCTACCAACGCGCCCTCGGCTTCACGAGGCAGGAGCCGGAGCAACGGTTTCTCGAGCGCCGGCTGCGCGAACTACTGGGTTGAGGCGGCGAACGTAGATCTAGACAGGCGGGCTATGAGGGCGAGATCCATCGTCTGTCCTCCTGCCGGCGCATGGGGATCCGAGCGCAACGCTCTCGCGCGGCACTCCGATGTCGATTTTTGCCTTCTTCGAACGACTATCCGATGTGAACAAGTTTTCCAGGCCGAACCGGAGATGTTGGGCGGCTTCCTCAACGCGACCAGCACCAAGGACTGGGTGCGGCATCACGACCGGCACGGCGACGGCCCAAGGGATACGACAGTGGTTGAGGGGTAGGAAGCCACCCGAGCCGTTTCATCATTTTGAATCAAATCGAGGAGATCGCTATGGATACCAAAGACAAGCTCCACGGCGCCCCAGTTGGTGTGAGCTGCTAACCACCGACGTTGCGGACGCCAAGCGCTTTTACAGCAAGCTCTTGGTACTGATCTACTGAGACCAGGCGGACGTCGCCGTATACGCCTCACGAGCGGTGTCGATCCGGACACCCGCAGTTCGACTGATTGATGGAGTCGCAGATGAAATACATGTTACTCATTTACCTTGACGAGCTGGCGTTGAGCGAGACCGAACGGGAGGACTGTTACGTGGAGTCCACGCAGCTCGCACAACAGATTAAATCAAGCGGCCAGTATCTGGCCGCCAACCCGTTGCACCCGACATCAACCGCGACCAGCGTCCGGGTGCGGGACGGCAAACGGTTCGTGACCGACGGTCCGTTCGCGGAGACGCGCGAACAACTGGGCGGTTACTTCTTAGTCGACGCCCGGGATCTCGACGAGGCGATCGGTATCGCCGCACGGATCCCGATGGCGCGCAAGGGTACCGTCGAGGTCCGGCCGGTGATCGACATCGCGGGCCTGCCGACTGATCAATAACGAGGATATAGGAGATGCCGATGAAGATTGAACCGCAGAAAGAACACCAGTGGCTGCAGAAGCTCGTTGGTGAATGGGCCTATGAGTCCGAGTGTTCGATGGAACCCGGCAAGCCGCCCGAGAGGTTCGCGGGGTCGGAGCGCGTGCGTTCGCTGGGTGGCCTCTGAGTGCTGTGCGAGGGCTCCGGCGAGATGCCCGGCGGAGGCATGGCGACGACATTGATGACCCTTGGCCACGACCCGCAGAAGCGGCAGTACGTCGGGAGTTTTGTGGCATCGATGATGACCTACCTATGGGTGTACGATGGGTCGTTGGACGCGGGGGGAAAGGTACTGACGCTCAATGCCGAGGGCCCGAGCCGCACCGACGATGGAGAGTTCGTGAGGTACAAGGACGTGATCGAGGTCAAGAGCGACGACCACCGGGTGATGACGTCGCATTCGCTGGGCGATGATGGGAAATGGCACCCATTTATGACGGCGAACTATCGGCGGACGACGTAGTGACCGCAGCGCTGCAACTCAAGGGTGTGGATGCGTACGGAAAGCACTGGCAAGCGTGTCTTTGCCTGTGTCCGCACCGATGATATCTTCGAGATCCACGACCTGCACATCGCTGCAGGCTACGACGTGGCCTTTAGCCATGGCCCCAGCCGTTGCAGCGGAACAGGAGGTGCCCCGATGTTTCTGACTCTACAAGTCTTGGCTGTCGTACTCGTGTCGGTGGCAATGGCGCTCGCGCTCGCCCATGCGCTCGAGCTGCCTGGCAAACTGCGGCTGTCGAAGGCGGCATACCTCAGCACACAGCCGATCTACTATCCGGGTTTCACGATCGGTGGAATGGTCGGCGAGGCCGGAGGCCTGTTGACCACGCTCCTACTCGTGCTTGCGATGCCGGCGGGAACCGCGGAGTTTTGGCTAACGCTCGGTACGTTCGTTGTCCTGTTGGCGATGCACGCCGCGTATTGGGTGCTGACCCATCCCGTGAACATTTCTGGCTCAAGGATTTTAAACTCGAAGGTGCCAGCGGCCACTTCTTTTCATTCGATCCGTTGAAGCGAGAAGCCGATGCGCGCACGCAGGACTGGACGGTGCTGCGGAACCGCTGGGAGCTTTCGCACGTCCTGCGTGCGGGACTTGGCCTGCTCGGTCTGACGCTGCTCGCCGCGGCAGTTGTGCTCTGAACGATGGTGCGCCGTCCAAATCGAGCGGCTATGATTTTCTTGTCGACTGTCATCGCCGTGCTCAGCGTCATAGTCGTATCGCTCGCGATCCCGTTGGAGGTCTGGCGGACCGGGCGTCTGGAGGCTCCGCCGCTCGATCTCGTCAGCGGCGGGCAGCTCGTGTCGCGATCGAGCCGGATCTGGATCGATACAGATGCGGCCTGTGGCGCGACACCGACGACGGATCCTGACGATTGCCTGGCCATTGTCTGGCTCGCCGCGAATGGGCCCAACATCGTAGGCATCTCGTCCAGCTACGGAAATGCCAGCGCCGATATCGTCGAGCGCACGACGGAGGCGCTCGTTGCCACAATGGGGAACAGTGGGCTCCCGCGCATTACCGTCTGGCGCGGCGCGGCAGGTCCCCTCCCAAATTCCGGCAATGCAACGCAGCCGGCCCACGCGGCGCTTCGCGCTGAGTTGGAGCAGGGCCCGCTCACGATTCTCGCCTTGGGCCCGCTGACCAACGTGGCCGCGGCCCTCGACGGCCGGCCCGATCTGCAGCGCAATGTCGCGGGGCTCGTCTCCGTGATGGGTCACAGGCCGGGGCACATCTTCCATCCATCCGAGGGATCGGAGCGCGGCATGTTGCTGGGACACGGGCCCATCTTTCGCGACCTGAACTTCGCCAAGGACGAGGTCGCGGCACGATCGGTTTTGCGCATGCGCCCGCCGATGACGCTGGTCTCGTACGATGCGGCGCGCCAGGTTCGGATCACGGCCGACGATCTTGACAGGCTGACCCGGCTGGGACCGGCGTTCGCGTGGGTGGCCAGCAGAGCCCGCGGGTGGCTCGATTACTGGCATGTCGACATCGGCCAGCCCGGCTTCTATCCATTCGACTGGGTAGCCGCCGCATACGTGGCGGAGCCTGGCCTGTTCGGCTGCGCCGTGACAAACGCCTGGATTGCCGACGAGTGGGCGTTCTGGCTCTACCCTCGTCCAAGCCTGCTGGTCGGTGCGCAGACCCCGGCGAACGCCACTGTAAAGGCCGACTTGATCTATTGTCCACAGGCCAACCCCTCACTTCACGGCTATCTCCTGACAGGTGATAACAAAGTGGAGACGTGATTTAAGAGCGTACCCCGGGGTCGGCAGGATGACGCTGAACAGGAGCAAGTACGGAGGCGAGCGTGGCCGCCAGAAAGCGTCACTGAACCTGTCGATTGCGCGGACCTTCGTTCGACTAGAGAGTAGAGCCGGGGGTTGAGCCGGTCGAATCCGCTCGGACGCCCAGCTTTTAACCAGAAACTAGAAGGAGAAATTACGATGATCAAGCCGCAAGTAAAGCCCGTTCCGGAGTGGATGCACACCGTGACGCCGCACTTGATTTGTGCCGGCGCAGCCGATGCCATCGAGTTTTACAAGAAGGCGTTCGATGCCGTGGAAATGGCGCGGGTGCCGGGTCCACAGGGCAAACTCATCCATGCTTGTATCCGAATAGGTGATTCGGTGGTCATGCTGGTTGACGAATTCCCCGACTGGGGTTCATTCGGACCGAAGTCACTCAATGGTTCACCGGTCACTATCCATCTCCAGGTCGAGGATGTCGACGCGGTGTTCGAACGTGCCGTCCGTGTTGGGGCGAAGATTACGATGCCACTCGAGGACATGTTCTGGGGCGATCGTTATGGCAAACTCGAAGACCCGTTTGGTCATCATTGGTCGGTAGCCACGCACATTCGCGATGTGAGTCCGGAAGAGATGCAACAGGCGGCGCAGAAAGCATGTGGCTAGCAAGCCTGAATTTCGTAGGCGGGTGGAGTAGGACTTCTGCGATAGGCACAGGGCGTGGACGTGCCTGCGTCCGAATCCGCCCACAAGCGCAGCTCTCAATCGTTACCACAAGGAGTTACCACGATGCGATTCATGATTTTGGTCAAAGCCGACAAGAACACGGAAGCGGGCGTTCTCGCCAACGAGAAGCTCCTTACCGAGATGGGGAAGTACAACGAAGAGCTGGTGAAAGCCGGCGTGCTGCTCGCGGGCGAGGGGCTCCAGCCGAGCTCGAAAGGCGCGCGCGTCCAGTTCTCTGGAGAGAAGCTGACCGTGATCGACGGGCCCTTCACCGAGGCGAAGGAGCTAATCGCCGGCTTCTGGCTATGGCAGGTGAAGTCGAAGGAAGAGGCGATCGAATGGGTCAAGCGCTGCCCCAATCCCGCTGGCACGGAGGCCGAGATCGAGATCCGCCAGGTGTTCGAGGCGGAGGATTTTGGTGCCGAGCTCACGCCCGAGCTCAGGGAGGCGGAGGAGCGCATGCGCGAACACATCCAGAAATCCGGCAAGCCGTAGGGCGCGAAACCGTAGTGGCGGCGCGCTGCGAGTCGGTGTCGCCGAAGGATCTCGCGCAGGACGCGCTCGTCACGGCGACGATCTCGTGCGCCTCGTGTTGACATCCAATGCTCTCTGCCGAGGCCCGCGTTGCGCTCACGCTGCGCTTGCTCGGAGGTCTGACGACCGAGGAGATCGCGCGTGCAGTCCTCGTCCCGGAGCCGACCGTGGCCCAGCGAATCGTCCGGGCCGAGCGCACCCTCGCCGAGGCACGCGTCCTCTTCGAGATCCCCGCGCACACGAGCCCGCCCCCCCGTCTGTCGTCGGTGCTCCAGGTCCTCTACCTCGTCTTCAACGAAGACTAGTCGGCGACCGCCGCTGACGACTGGATGCGACTTGCGCTGTGTGACGAGGCGCTGCATCTCGACCGCATCCTGGCCGAGCTCGCTGCAAAGGAGCCGGAAGTCCACTCGATCGGCGCATCGAGGCGCACATCTTCATCGCCTTCCTCGCCTATTGTCTGCACGTCACGCTGAGCCGACGATTGCACTCCTGGCGCCGGGTTGACCCCGCGCAGTGTCATTGAGAGGTTTGCCGTCGTGCAGATGCTCGATGTGCACATACCGACCACCGACGGTCGGGAGCTGATCCTCCCCCTGAGCCGGAGCAGACGCTGCTGCTGCAAAGACTCGCGCTCGATGTGCCCGCTCAACCGCCGCCGAAGATCACCACCGCCGAGGTGACTGTCAGCCATGGCCGCGTACTGCGGGCCTACGGAGGCCCCTGTGAGCAATATCAACTACTTAGGATCTAAGTATCTCCCGAATCGGCTAAGTCGGTTCAGTTTCTTCATGCCAAGTCAAGTGCATATTTCACAGAAGTTCTGTGACTTAGTTACATGACAGAACGTAGAGGAGGTGCGATCCTCATCCCATCCTTGCTTCGCTAAAAATCACTTTCAATCATTAGACCCGATCCCCGGTCATCGGTATTCCCAAAGACCGGCAGCGTGCAACGCCCCGAAGAGCCCGACAGGGCTCTATTGCGGTCTCGAAACCATCGCCAATCACCGGCGCGCAGGGCGTACTACGGAGGATCTGGTCAAGTACTACGCGAAGGGCAGCGGGGAGGTACTCGGCTGGATAACCCATAGGCCTAAACGGTCAGGTTACCCTGCATGAGCACGCCCGGGATATTACGTTACGGTCTCCGGCTGCCAGTCAACCGGCGGCGCAGCCCTTGGCGCAATGGTGCAGGGGATCTACTGCGGTTCTATGCTCGCTTCGAGTCGTAGAGTGACAGTTTCATAGCTTCGCGTGGGATAGATCATTCGGCTGCCTAACTTTTTGCAGACCGCCATCTTTCCCTCGAGCATGGGGCGTCTCTCACGGCGAATGGACGGGGCGTACGGCAGGTCCGATTGCATATTAGGATTAGCGTTTCCCAGCGGTAACGGTCGCTGCGGCCCATGAAACGGGCCGCATAGGTGGTGACAAATCTACTGTGAGTGGGATGCGAGGAGTTATGTCGCGAAAGAGAGTCTTGCTGCTAGATCTTGATCTGACTGGAGGCGTATCAGAAACCCTGCAAAGGATCCTAGCCCGCGATCCCGCGATAGATATTGAGGTTTCAAGATTATCGCCCCCCGTCGGCACGGTTTCCTCGGTCGCCCCGGAGCATACTGAAATAGGCTTGGAGGTTCAGCACGACCTGCTTTTTATTCTTGTCACCGGCCGTCTCGTCAACCAGGCTGCCACTCTCGTTAAATCGCTTCGGCGTTGTAATACCGAGGTCCCTCTCATTATAGTCATCGATTCCATGGAGCCAGACGACCTATGGGACCTGCTAGAACTGGGTGCAAGCGACTTTGTGACGCACCCCTTGAGGCCCTTGACATCTTGCCCCGTGTTCGCCGGTTATGGGAGAGGCGCTCGCCAGCGGAGACGATGACACAGGCGTTAAAAGAAAAGCTCGGCCTCGCACAATTGTTGGGCGAAAGCCCAAGCTTTCTAGCTCAACTACACAAAGTCCCCGCAGTCGCGAAGTGTGACGTTAAGATCCTGATATCGGGTGAAACAGGTACTGGTAAGGAGGTATTCGCGCGCGCGATTCACTACTTGAGCCCTCGGGCACACAAGCCCTTTGTCGCGGTCAACTGTGGTGCTATTCCGCTGGAGCTAGTGGAAAACGAATTTTTCGGCCACGTGCGTGGTGCCTATACAGGGGCTTCAGCGTCTCATGCAGGCCTGCTGGCGGAAGCCAACACCGGAACGCTTTTTCTAGACGAAATAGACCCTCCAGTTGCATAAACTTCCACGCGGATCGTCAGGAAAGGGCGTAGAATACAGGGTTGCACTTAGTTTGTAGCGTTGCGCTTGACATCACCACCGGTGATATCCAGCCTTTAAGTAAAATAACTGGTCTCATGATCAGAAAGACTAGGAAGCGGTCTGCACTTCGCGGTATAATGTGTTTCCGCAAACAA
>JALZID010000148.1 GCA_030860485.1 Pseudomonadota bacterium
TCCATCAGGGCCAGAGGCGACCCAAGGCCTCACCAACTAAGGCCGGATATATGGGAGCAACTGCGCTCACCGACCGCTGCCATCAACGAGCGAGATGCTTGCAAATCGGAGGAGTCCATATATGGGACGAGCGCAGCGAATCCCAGCTATCCCCGCGTCCCGAGCCATGTCGCTGGGATTCGGCTGCGCCTCTTCGCATAGCCTACATAGCTACATTCCCGATGCAACTGTCCACAAGAAGCACCGCGTTCCCCGCTCAGCAATTCGCGTAGTAGCGCTTGAGGTAGTCTTCGAAGGATAGATCGTCCTTGCGTTCGATCTCCGCCTGTTTCGCGAGCGATGCCTCGGCGGCTTGAGCGAAATATGCGAGGCGCTCTTTAGGTAACGGGCTGCGTTTGAAGTAGCGCTCGTGTTGTTCGGAAAGCCCGAGCGCGAAGGCGAAGAACGGCTCGCCGCGCTCGCGCATCTCCGCGAGCATGCGCGCCGAGGGCAGCAAGCTCGGGTCATGGATGGCGGCCCGCTGCCGGTTGAGGACACTGCCATACGGGCGTTCCGGCGCGGCGTCATCGAGCAGGGCGCAGATCGCCTCGATACGCCCACAGACGTCCAGCGCAAACTCCGCGAAGGGCCGCGAAATCCCGCGTTCCTGCAGGATTACGTCCGGGTCACGGCCATGGCGCGCGACGGCGAGTTGATTGTGCTCGATTTCACGGGACTCCTCGCCCGTCAAGGGCGGACTTTCGGTGAAGAGGCAAAAAAGCATGAAAGCCTCCAGGAACCGGATCTCGCCGGCATCGAGGCCACTCGGATGGAAGCAGTCGAGGTCGAGCGCCCTGAGCTCGACGTATTGGACGCCGCGACGCTGGAGCGCCAGGGTCGGCCGCTCGCCCGAGCGCGCCACCTGCTTGGGGCGCACGAAGCCGTAGTACTCGTTCTCGATCTGGAGGATGTGGTCGTTGAGCTGGCGGTATTCGCCGTCCACCTTCACACCTATTTCGCGATAGGGGGCATAGGGCGTCTCGATCGCCAGGCACAGACCCGCGACATATTCGGAAAGGTCGTTGTAGGAGATGTCGAGTCCGCGCTGGTTCTGGTTCTTGTAGCCGATGTCGCTCATGCGCAGCGAAGTGGCGAACGGGACATAAAAGGTCTCGGGATCGAGGGTCTCGAAGTCCGCATCCCGCAGGCCCACGAATGACCTGCAGACGGCCGGTGAGGCACCGAAGAGATAGAGCACGAGCCAGCCATAGCGTTGGATGTTGCGCACGAGACCGAAATAGCCCCGATCGACGAAGTCGCGCAGCGATCCGCTTTCGCCTTCCTGATATTGGTAGGCCGGCCAGAATGCTTCGGGGAGGGAGTAATTGAAATGCACACCGGCGATGGCCTGCATGGCGCGGCCATAACGGTATCCGAGGCCACGCCGGTAGATGTGCTTCATTTTTCCGACGTTGGAATGCCCGTAGCGGGCGATGGGGATGTCTTCGTCGCCGCGCAGCCGGCACGGCATGCTCGCGGCCCATAGGATCTCGTCTTCCAGGCAGCCGTAGACGTAACGGTGGATGTCCTCCAGGGATCCGACCGTCTCTTCGACATCGGCGCAGGGCGGGGTGCGAAACTCGAGCAGCGCCTCGGAGTAGTCGGTGGTGATATCGGGGTGGGTGAGCGCGGATCCCAGTGCCCGCGGGTGAGGAGTATGCGCGATGTCGCCCGTTGGGGTCACGCGCAGGCATTCCTTCTCGATCCCCTTCCGACCACGGGTGAGCAAGGGCCCCAGATGGGCGTCTTGGAGCCATCGGAGGCGCTCTTGAAATCGCGAAGACACGGTCAACGTTTATCGGAAAAAATAGACGAACGGTCAGAGGTTGTGAAAAACCTACTGCGCTCGGGATCTCGCGTTCCGGCGGTGCTCGGAATCCTCATGTATTTCAACATACACTCCGGCTGCTCGTCTCATCCGTGAGACTCGCCCCTTCGGGGCTAAAGCTCCGTTTCGCTCCCGGCGAAACGGTCCTGCGCTCCGGCGGGAAGCCAGGGCCAGGGAGTGGCCCTGTTTGGCGCGCCGAGGATGCAACGCGACCTCCCTTCGCTCGCGACGGTTTTTTCACAACCTCTCAGCACCTGTGAAAGATCAGGATACAGCCGACATGCTATGCGGGCTCAGGAAGCGATCGACGAGATCATCGACGGCCAGCGCCGCCAGGCGCTCGGGGTCTTCGAAGATCGCGGTGAGCGGATCGACCCGTTCGCCCGGGAAACGGGTGGCGAGATTCGCGCGGCACTTCGCGACGAGCCGTGGGAGCGCCTCGGCACGGCGGCGGGGATGCCCCAGCGGGAAATCGATCTCGATCCGGTCGGTCCTGCCCCCCTCGCGAAAGAACACTTGCACGGCATTCGGGATGGCGCGTTTTTCGGGATCCAGATAATCGCGGCTGTACCGCGGGTCCTCCTCCACCACCATCCGGTCTCGAAGCGCGTCGATGCGCGGGTCGGCGGCTACTTCGTCCTCGTAATGGCGGGCCGACAGCTCGCCGTAGAGGAGGCAGACGGCCACGATGTACTCCAGGCAATGGTCGCGGTCCGCCGCGTTTTCCAAGCGACCCTTCTTGCTGATGATGCACAGCGCGGGCGCCTGGGTGGCGATCTCGATGCGCTCGACCTCGGAAACCCGCCCGCGCACCTCCGGGTAGAGGCGCAGGGCACACTCGGCGGCGGTCTGGGCGTGGAACTCGGCCGGAAAGGCGACCTTGAAGAGAATGTGCGCAACAACGTAGCTCCCATACTCCCGCTGCATCCGAAAGGGCCGGCCGCCGAAGAGGACATCGTAAAACCCGAAGCGCGCGGCCGAGAGCGCGCTCGGGCAGCCGGGCTCGCCCCTCAGCGACACCAAGGCCACCCACACCCCGCGGCTCGTGGCGTCGCCCGCCGCCCAGGACTTGCGCGGCCCCACGTTCGGCGCCTGGCGGTAAGTGCGGAGGCTATGCCCGTCCACGAAGACGTGGGAGACGGCGCGCATGACGGCGTTCTTATCACCACCCAGTAAACGGGTCGCGACCCCGGCCGTGGCCAGCTTGACCAGCAACACGTGGTCGAGCCCCACGCGGTTGAAGCTATTCTCGAGCGCCAGGCAACCCTGTACCTCGTAGGCTCGGATGAGCGCGGTGAGCAACTCGTGCACCGCGATCGGCGCCAGTCCCTCGGCGCGCCGGGTGCGGCTCTGCCAGTCGGCGATCGCGAGGAGCCCGCCGAGGTTGTCCGAGGGATGGCCCCACTCGGCGGCCAGGAAGGTGTCGTTGTAGTCGAGCCAGCGGATCGCCAGACCGATGTCGAAGGCGGCCGTGACGGGGTCGAGGCAGAAGCTCGTGCCGGGCACGCGCGCCCCGTTCGGCACCCGGGTCCCGGCCACGATGGGCCCGAGATGGCGGGTACATTCAGGATGGCCGAGGGCGAGGATGGCGCAGCCGAGGGCATCCATGAGACAGTAACGCGCCATGCGATAGGCCTCCGTACTGAAACCCTCTGTTTCGGGCCCCCGATCGGCGACCACATAGTCGGCGATGGCCTCGATCTCGGGGTCGAAAGGCCCGGTCTCGCCCACAGTCCTCACCCGCGTTGCTCCATAGGCACGAAGCCGCGCGGCTCGGGACCCACGTAGGCCGCGCTCGGTCGGATCAAACGGTTATGCGCGCGCTGTTCGATGATATGGGCGGCCCAACCGGTGATGCGCGACAGGACGAAAAGCGGCGTGAACAAAGGGCTCGGGATCCCGGCCAGGCGATAGGCCGAGGCGCTGTAGAAATCGAGGTTCGTGTGCAGGCCCTTTTCGCGCCACATGAGCGCCTCGATGCGCTCCGAGACGGGAAACAACACCCGGTCCCCGCACGCCTTGGCGAGCCTGTGGGACCAGGACTTCATGAGCGGTGAGCGCGGGTCACCGTGCTTGTAGATGCGGTGTCCGAACCCCATGATGCGCTCACGGCGCCTGAGCATCTCAGAGACCCCGCGCTCGGCGCTGTCGGGATCGGGAAAGCGCTCGATGAGCCGCATCGCCTCTTCGTTGGCGCCGCCGTGCAACGGCCCGCGCAGGGCACCGATGGCGGAGCACACCGCCGAATAGAAATCCGACAAGGTCGAGGCCGTGACGCGCGCGGCGAAGGTCGAGGCGTTCAGCTCGTGCTCGGCATAGAGGATCAACGAGGCATCGAGCATGCGCACGGAGAGGGGATCGGGTTCCCGTCCGTGCAAGGCACGCAGGAACGAGTGCGCAAGCCCCGAAGGTTCCGCGTGCGGCGCCCAGGAACGGCCGGCATGATGCCAGGCGAGCAGCATCGTGGGCAGGGCGGCGACGAGCCTGTCGGCAATCGCGTATTGATCGCGCCCCGGACCTTCCGGGTCGAGCGTGCCGAGCGCCGAGCAACCGGTACGCAGGACGTCCATGGGGTGAGCGTCGGCCGGGAGGAGCCGGAGGATCGCTGAGAGCGCCTCGGGCAATGGCCTCAGCGCTGCCAGGCGCTCGCGATACGCGTCCAGCGCCTGCCGCCCCGGCAGCTCGCCATACACGAGGAGATAGGCCACCTCCTCGAAGCTTGCGCCTTCGGCCAGATCCACGACCGAATAGCCGCGGTAACGGAGCCCCAGGGACTCCTGCCCCACGGTCGCGATCGCGCTCTCGGCCGCGACGACCCCTTCCAAACCTGTTGCGAGCATGACGGTGATGCCTCGATGGCGCCCAAGAAGCCGTTAATGCCTACCTCCCGGGGCCGGACACGATGCGGCCGCATCTCGTTCAACCCACGGGCAGGCGCGGCGTATTCTATCAGTCGGGTAGCGCTGGACGCAGGATCGTCGCCGGTCCGCTCCACTGCGATAGATAGTGTGGTAGGGAAGGGTGGGGTAAGGCCGGAGCCTAGGCCGCGACCTCCTCCCTCAATCCTTCCCCAGCCACTCCGGTGCCAGACGGTTGGGCAGGTGCGGCGTTTCGGTCAGCGGCGGGTGACTGCGTCCCATAACGATGGCCAGGCACACCCGCAGGGTCTCGAGCACGAGCACCCAGGTCGCGGCCAGAAAGAGCACTATCAACACCGCATCGAGACGGTCGTTGAAGATGAGCTGCGCGGCCTTGTCCGCGGGGATCGAACCGCCGGCCAGTTGGGCCCCGAGGTCCTGCGCATGGGCGAGGAAGCCGACGCGAGGCTCGGGGCTCAGGAGCTTTTCTACGGCGGCGGTGCTCGTGACCGTGACCAGCCAGGAGAGGGGAAGTGCGGTGATCCACGCGTAGCGCAGCTTCCCCGATTTGACCAGGATCGTGGTCGCGACGCACAGGGCGATCGCCGCCAGCATCTGGTTGGCGATCCCGAACAGCGGCCACAGGCTGTTGATGCCGCCGAGCGGGTCGATGGTGCCCATGTACAGGAAATATCCCCACGCGGCGACCACCAGCCCGCTCGTCAGGATCACCCCCGGATACCAGCCGGTGCGGCCGAGCGCGGGCACCAGATTTCCGAGCAGGTCCTGGAGCATGAAACGCGCGACGCGGGTGCCGGCGTCGAGCGTGGTCAAGATGAACAGGGCCTCGAACATGATCGCGAAGTGGTACCAGAGCGCCATGAGCCCGCCGCCGAAGGTGCCGGCGAAGATGCTCGCCATCCCCACCGCGAGCGAGGGCGCCCCCCCGGTGCGCGCGAACAGGCTCGCTTCGCCCATGTTCGCCGCCAGCGCCTGCATGTCCTCGAGGCTGACGGGGAACCCCCAGCCGGAGATCACCGCGACCGCCGCCGCCGGATCGGTGCCCACGATGCCGGATGGGCTATTGATCGCGAAGTACACGCCGGGCTCCAGCACCGTGGCCGCGACCATCGCCATGATGGCGACGAAGGACTCCATCATCATCGCCCCGTAACCGATGAAGCGCGCGTCGATCTCGTTGGTCAGGAGCTTGGGCGTCGTGCCGGAGGCGACCAGGGCATGAAAGCCCGAGATCGCGCCGCAGGCGACGGTGATGAAGACGAAGGGGAAGAGCTTGCCGCCGAAGATGGGACCGGTGCCGTCCACGAACTGTGTCACGGCCGGCATCTTGACCTCCGGCCGGAGGATCATCAGGGCTACGGCGAGCGCCACGATGGTGCCGATCTTCACGAAGGTCGACAGGTAGTCGCGCGGCGCCAAGAGGAGCCATATCGGCAGCACCGCCGCGGCGAAGCCGTAGGCGATGATCAGGAGGGCCAAGGTCGGGCCGTCGTAGTCGAAAAAGACGCGCAGCGCGGGCTGTGCGTCCACATAACCCCCGCCGACCACGGCCAGCGCCAAGAGGATCACCCCGATGGCCGTGCCTTCCAGGACCCGTCCGGGACGAAGCGCGCGCATGTAGATGCCGACGAGGAGCGCGATGGGGATGGTCGCCGCCACCGTGCTCGTCGCCCACGGGCTGTGCTTCATGGCGTTGACCACCACGAGACCGAGCACCGCGATCAGGATCACCATGATCGCCATGACCCCGATGAGAGCCACGGCGCCACCGACCGGCCCGAGCTCGTCGCGCGCCATCTGACCGAGCGAGCGACCGTCGCGGCGGGTGGAAAAGAACAGCATCACGAAGTCCTGGACACAACCGCCCAGCACCCCTCCGACGAGGATCCACAAGGTCCCCGGGAGATACCCGAATTGTGCGGCCAGGGTGGGTCCGATGAGCGGCCCCGGACCCGCGATGGCGGCGAAGTGGTGGCCGAATACGACCCACTTGTCGGTCGGGACGAAGTCGCGGCCGTCGTTCAGCCGTTCCGCCGGGGTGGCGCGGGTCGGGTCCAGGCACAGCACCCGGGCGGCGATGAAGGCGCTGTAGAAACGATATCCGAGGGCATAGACGCAAACCGCCGCGGCGATGAACCAGAGGCTCGATATCGATTCCCCGCGGTGCAGGGCGATGCCCCCGGCGGCCGCCGCGCCGAGCACCGCGACGCAAAACCATGCGAGCCCCGAGAGCACGCGGCTTGGGGCTCGGGTGGCGTCTTCGGGTGGGCTCATGACAGGCTCGTGTCGTTCATCGGGTTCGAGAGCGGCGGGGAACTAGGATACCCGCTGCTATTCGATGGCGACAGCGCTCGCCACGGGCATTGACGCCGTCGTCGACCCCCTCGGTCTCCCCTCGTGACTCGGAGACGAGGAGGCCACCCTCAACGAAGCTCGTGGTGGCCAAGGCGGCCCCCATGCCGCCGAGCCGCACCCCCGTGGGCCGCGGCCGGCCCAGTCCGACGCAACAGTACCTGTTGCAAAGACCCATTGAATTTCCTATCCTTCGGAATCACCGGGTGCGCGGCGTCGAAGGTCCTGCGCCGTTCCATCGACCGGATGCCACGTAAAAGGGGACGTCGGTGGCTCGCAACTTGGTCGGTGCGCTGGAGCTCAGGAGCAGATGGCCTGTCGTTGGCGCGAGGCGTACAACAATAGGGGCTGGGTATGGTTTCGGTCCAGCAGATGGATGACAAGACCTTCCAAGTAACCGTCACGGGCACGACCACGACCACCCACACGGTGACGGTGGAGCCGGATTACTGCCGGATTACTGTAAGAAGCTGACAGGCGGGCGGGTGCGCGCCGAGACGCTTGTGGAGAAATCGTTTGCGTTCTTGTTAGCGCGCGAACCAAGCTAGCTAGCCGAGCATTTTCTTAATCGTAGTTTCGTACTCCGGAAAGTACCGACCAATGACGGGCAGCTCGAAGCTCCGCAGGATGCTGGTATTGGGCTTGCCACCGAGCATGCCTGTTTCGCTCACCGAGGCCAGTAGCAGCGATCATTGCTTTCTGTGTCCAGATCAGCTATAATGCATTTGTTGCAGTGCACATCTTGTAGTCAGTTCGGAAGTCCCTCCAGGTTTTTTTCGGTAGTTACTCCCGCATGGCGTCTTCAGGATCGGGCTTGCACCATTCCAATTCAACCCAACAGAGGTAATTCCGTGATTACAGGAACAGTAAAATGGTTCAACGACAGTAAGGGCTACGGCTTCATTACGCGGGAGGACGGCGGCAAGGATGTATTCGTGCATCACTCTGCCATCCAAGGTGGTGGCTTCAAGTCCCTAGCGGAGGGCCAACAGGTAACATTCGACGTGGAGCAGGGCCCGAAGGGCCCGTCGGCGACGAGAGTCCAGCCGGTCTAAACATCAGGCACTGCGTAGGCAGGTGTCGCGAGACCCCGCCAGCCGGCGGGGTCTTTTTTTGCCGGAAGGTATCACGAGCTCGACCGCTCGTCCCGGCGCTAGTCGGCCTCGACCACAGCGTTGATGAGGCCATCGCCGCGCTGCAAGCGCGCCGCGCGATAGATCCGCAGGAGACCGAAATCGTACCCGTCCAACCGCTCGCGCACGCCGCTCAGATTGGCCCCGCCGAGCGCGTCGAAAGCCTCTCTTATCGCGCGCTCGTCCTCGGGGCCGATCAGGGTGCCGATCTCGACCGGTTCGCCCGCTTCGATCGCCTGGGTAAGGTGAGCGTACACGGTGCCGAGCACGAAGCCGCGTTCTTCGGCGATATGCTCGGGGGACTGGCCCGCTCGAAACCGGCGCAGGGTCTCGCGCGCCGAGTCACCGAGATCCGGGTGCGCCGCCGGGACGTGGATCTCGGAAAACTCGCGGCGTGGATGCTCTTTCAGGAACGCGGCGATCTCCGCCATGAAAGCCGGGCCGAACTCGGCGAGCTTGGCTTGGCCGACGCCCGCGATGCGCATGAACGCGGCTTCCTGGGTCGGATAGCTGCGCGCCATCTGGCGCAGCGCCACGTCGGAGAACACGATATAGGCCGGCACGTCACGCGCATCGGCGAGGTGCTTGCGCAGCGCCCGCAACCGTTCGAAGAGCGGCTCGTCGCAATCGATCTCCCCGGCCCGCGAGGTGCGTGCTTCGCGCAGCGGGGTCTCCGCCTTGGTGAGCGTCACGCGCCGGCGCTCGCGCAAGAGGGCCCGGCCTTCTTCGGTTAGATCGAGTACATTGAATCTCGCCGGATCCTGGGAAACGAAACCCTGCCGCATCAACTCCCGACCGATCGCGGCCCATTCGTCGCGGCTATGCTCGCGGCCGATCGCGTAGGTGGAGAGCCGCTCGTGCCCCCACTTGCGTAGTTTCTCGGATACCGCGCCGGTCAGGACCGCCACAACGTGATGGAGCCCGACCCCGAAACCACTCAGCTCGCGGATGCGGTAGATGCAGGAGAGGAACTTCTGCGCGGCCACGGTGCCGTCGAAGCTCGCGCGCGGCGACAGACAGTTGTCACATCCACCGCAAATCCCGGGCGGCAGCGCTTCACCGAAATAGCGCAGAAGCTCGCCGCGGCGGCAGTCGGCCGATTCGGCGTAATGGACCATGCGGTCCAGTTGCTCGCGGGCGATCCTCCGTTCTTCGGCGTCCGGTTTTTGATCGATGAAACGCTTGAGTTTGATCGCATCGGCGGCATCGAAGAGTAGAAGACATTCGCTCGGTAGCCCGTCGCGGCCGGCGCGCCCGGTCTCCTGATAATAGCCCTCGACGTTCTTCGGCAGATCGTAGTGCAGGACGAAGCGCACATTGGGCTTGTTGATCCCCATGCCGAAGGCGATGGTCGCGCACATGACGCGCACCTCATCGCGCAGGAAACGCTCCTGCTGCGCCGCGCGGTCCTGGGAAGCCATGCCGGCGTGATAACTGGCCGCCGCGATCCCGTCCGATTGGAGGTGCGCGGCGAGCGTATCGGCCGTCTTGCGGCTCAAACAGTAGACGATCCCGCTGTCTTTCCCACGTTCGTTCAAGAAGGCGCGCGTCTGGCGGTAGGCACGGGACTTGGCCACCACCCGATACAGGAGGTTCGGGCGGTTGAAGCTCGCGACATAGCAGCGCGGCTCGCGGAGCCTGAGCAGCGCCACGATGTCCTCGCGCACGCGCGGGGTAGCGGTCGCCGTCAGGGCCATGAGCGGCACGCCCGGGAAGTGATCGCGCAACTCGGTGAGCTGGCGGTACTCGGGCCGGAAATCGTGTCCCCATTCGCTGATGCAATGGGCCTCGTCGATCGCGACGAGACCGACCGGCCGGCGCCCGAGGTCCGCCAAGACCCCGGGCACCATGAGCCGTTCGGGCGCCAGATACAGGAGTCGGAAGCGGTCCTCGCGTAAGCCCCGCAGGCGTTCCTGGGATTCTGCCGGGCTCAAGGACGAATTCAGATAGGTGGCCGCGATCCCGCTCGCGTGCAGGGCGTCCACTTGGTCCTTCATGAGCGCGATGAGCGGCGAGACCACCACCGTCAGTCCCGGCCGCGCCAGTGCCGGGAGCTGGTAACAGAGCGACTTGCCCCCGCCGGTCGGCAGGAGGGCGAAGACATCCCGGCCCGCCAGGCTGTCCTCGATGATGGCCTCCTGCAAGGGCCGGAACCCGTCGAAGCCGAAGTAACGCTTGAGGAGCGGGAGCAAGGATGTCTGACCGTCATGCATCGGTGATGGACCTCTCAGGGTGTGGGCGCACGCACGCCTCTTCCCAGCGCGATATCGAAGCGCCGGGTCTCGAACTTCTCTTGACCGGGCTCGAAGCTGCGCTCGACGAAGGTCAGCCGTCCCGCCCGATCGACCGTGAGCACGGTCGAGGAGCGCGTCCCGTAATGGGCGCTCTCGATGAAGATGGGGGACAAGAGGCGCTCCCATTCGATGCCTACGCCGGTGTCGGGGAGGTCCGCATCCGGGGGGATGCGGCGATCGGCGAGGAGCGCGAAGAGCGCTTCGATATCGAGCGCCAGGTGCCCCGACAAGAGCCGCTGGAGCCCTGCCTTGCCACGTTCGAGCTTGGGCCAGGGGGTGTCCAAGCAGTGGTTGCTCACACCGAAGATGCCGGCATCCAAGCGGCACGGGCCGGGCGTGCGGTTGCTGCCATAAGAGACGGTGGTGAGATCGCCGGCGATGAGGTTGAAGCCATTGTAAAGATCCCGGCGTGCCTGTACGGAAGACAGGTAATCGGTGACGGGTTCCGCGCCCTTGAGATAATCGGCGACCAGCATGCCCCGCGAGGGCGCCCGGGGTTCCGGAGCCTCGCGCCCGTCTCGGAAATTGCTCACGGCCGCGAATCGACCGCCGACATCGACCCCGAGCCAGGTCCCGCCGCACACGAGGTCCCGCCCCGCGAGCACCCGCGGGCTGTCTTCCCATAACCCGGCCGCGGCCGTGGGCCGGGCGTAGAACTCGTCGCGGTTGGCGGCGATCACGAGCGGGTACTCGGGGTGTGCGCGCAACGCCAGCAGGATCAGGCACATACCGGACACTCATGGCCGGACGGGGCCGGCCCTGGGGGCCATCGGTCGCGACGCAACGTCGTTACCCTGCAAGGGCGGCGCAGAGCCGGCGGCCGCCACACGACCGACGGGTGGTTCGGGCCCATCGGCCGAAATATATAAAAATAAAAAACGGGTGACCGGCGGATCGACGGCCCGCGTGGGTTTCGCTAAGCTAACAGGCGCACCGGCGGTACCCCAGCGGGATCGGTACCCCTGGGATCGGTCCCATTATACGGGCCCCGGCGGGCACAGCTAGAACTGCAAATCTCAGAAAAGGGAGGGGATATGTCCACATCGAACCGTCCCACCCGCAGGCTCCGGGAGTTGCTGGATCGCCCCGGCATCGTCCGATCGCTCGGGGCCCATGATGTCTTGACCGCGGTGCTCATTGAGCAGGCGGGCTTCGAATCGGTATTCATCGGGGGCTTCGGCACCAGCGCCAGCCTCTACGGGCTCCCCGATCTCAATTTCCTCGGGATGATGGAGATGGCGGACGCGGTGCGCCGCATGGCGAGCCGTGTCTCCATCCCCGTGATCGCCGATGGGGATACCGGCCATGGCGATCTCCCTAACGTGATGCGCTGTGTGGTGGAGTTCGAGGCCGCGGGGGCCGCCGGGGTGATCCTGGAAGACCAGATCTTTCCCAAGCGCTGCGGGCACTTCGAGGGGAAACAGGTGATCCCGGCCGAGGACATGGTGCTGAAGTTCAAGGCCGCGGTACGCGCCCGTCGCGACCCGGATTTCCTCTTGATCGCCCGCACCGATGCCCGCGAGCCCCTGGGGCTCGGCGAGGCCATCGATCGCGTCAACCGCTATTGCGACGTCGGGGCCGACGTGGCGTTCATCGAGGCGCCCTTGTCAATGGCCGAGCTCGAGGCCATCTGCCGCCGCGTCGAGCACCCCAAGTTCGTGAATATGCTGGCCTTCGGCAAGACCCCGGTGATCGGCGTCAGGGACCTGGAAGGGATGGGGTTCAAGATGATGGTGGCGCCCATCGATTCGGTGCTATTGACCGCCCGGGTCATGCGCGAGATGGCACAGGTCTTCCAGCGCGACGGGCACACCCGCGCGCTCGCGGACCGGATGGTGGAATTCAGTGAGATCAAAGAGATTCTGGGGGTGAGCGGGTTCCTGTCGCTGCGCGAGGAGGTCTCGCGAGGACCTTGAGGGGGTGGCGGAATTTCCTTTTACCTTTTCCGGCGCGCGCCGGTCGGGCACAGCCCATGGATGGGGGGATTGGGGCGGGGAGGACGACTCGGCTCTTGCTTCGGTGCCGAGATGCTCTACAATAGGCTGTAGATTCGTACAGACTTCAACGCCATGGATACACTGACCTTCCGCCAGAACCAGATCCTCAAGGTGATCCAGCGGTTCATCGACACCCAGGGGTTCCCGCCGACGCGCGCGGAGATCGCCGATAAATTCGGTTTCCGATCGCCGAACGCCGCCGAGGACCACCTGAGGGCACTGGAACGCAAGGGGGCGATCGCGCTCCTGCCCGGCGCCTCGCGCGGGATCCGATTGTTGGTGGATCGGCCATCCGGACTGCCGGTGGTGGGCCGGGTGGCCGCCGGCAACCCCATCCTGGCCGAAGAGCACATCGAGGCGCACCATGACGTGGACCCCGAGTTGTTCCAGCCCCATGCCGATTATCTCTTGCGGGTGCGGGGGATGAGCATGCGCGATGCCGGGATCCTGAACGGCGATCTCCTGGCCGTGCACGTCACGCCCGAGGCCGCGAACGGCCAGATCGTAGTGGCGCGTCTCGAAGACGAGGTCACCGTCAAGCGCTTCCGCCGCCGCGGCTATCGGGTGCGGCTGTTCCCCGAGAACCCCGAGTTCGCGCCCATCGAGGTCGATCTGCGGCGGCAACCCGTGGTCATCGAGGGGATAGGGGTGGGGGTGTTGCGGGAGCATCTGCCGGCGCAGACTCGTCTTACCGGCCGCGCCTGATGAGGGTCACTCATGAGCGGCTGGGCTGGCGCGGCGGGCGGCCCGCCTCGCCGGGGCCCGCCGCCATCCCCACGGGTTTCCCGGCCCTCGATGCCGCGCTCCCCGGGGGCGGATGGCCACTCGGGGCGTTGACGGAGGTCCTGGAGGAACGGCAGGGGATCGGTGCCTTGAGCCTCTTCCTACCGGCCCTGGCGCACCTGAGCCGGGGGGGGCGGTGGATCGCCTGGTTCTCACCCCCCTACCTCCCCTATGCCCCGGCGCTGGCGATGGCCGGTGTCGAGCTGGGTCGCGTATTGCTGGTCCAGGCGCGCACCCGGGACGAGGGGCTGTGGGCCTTCGAACAGGCGCTGCGTTCAGGGACCTGTGGGGCCTGTCTCGGTTGGATCGGGGCAGCCGATTTCCGGGTCCTGCGGCGCCTGCAACTCGCCGCGGAGGCGGGTAGGGGGCTCGGGGTCCTGTTTCGTCCGGTGGTCTTCGCGGTTCAACATTCTCCGGCCGCCCTGCGCTTGCGACCCGGCCCCCGGCAGGCGGGGATGGCGTTTCAGGTCTTGAAATGCCGGGGGGCCTGGTCTGCCGGTCCGACGACCCTGGGGCTCGATAGGGACCCGCCATCTATGAACCCGTAGTTTTTTCTCAGCGATGGATAGTAGGCGTGTCCAGTCAAGGGCACATTGTCCAGTCGGTGGAAGTCCGACCGAGGCCAAAAGACTCAGGCCTCGTAGCTTGGGAGGCGCCGTGGCGCGAGAGCAAGACGGCGGAGCCCTCCGACAACA
>JALZID010000149.1 GCA_030860485.1 Pseudomonadota bacterium
TCCCGCAATACCGGCTCGCGGGCGGCTGCCCTCGATGCGGGATCGGCGAGGGCCTTTTACACGCGGGATCTCCCGGAGGATGCCTCACAGTCGCCGAGCTCCGGGGCGCTCGCGATGCAGCCGACGAGGCCCGATCCTTCCGGGGGTGCGTAAGAGGGGGGTGAGCGCTGTCGTCAAGCGCTGGCTCCGCGCCCGGCGATGACGTCCGGTCCGCGACTACTCCGATGTAGTGCCGGGTCGGCACGATGCCCGGGGTCGTGACGCCGGTCGATCCCTTCGCGGGGCGACTTCCACCTATCGCCACAACGAGTCGGCAGCGTCCTTCACCGCGCTTCGGCGCCTGCCTCGGGAAGGACGCGGGGTCTCCCTATTTCCTGTTCCGGGTGGGTTTACTGCCAAGCGTCGGCAGGGTTCGAGAGGCCGAGGCGCTCCTGACCGAGGCCGGGCAGGCCGACCCGATATCGGGTGGGGTCTCCGCCCTGCGCTCCGGCATCGCGGTGGTGCGCGACCATCAGGACGAGGCGTTGCGCCTGGCCGATCCGGCGGCCGCGTACCCGAGTTCCCCGCTCCTCCAGCCTGTTCCCCCTGCGCCTCTTTGCGGCGGATCCCCCGCGGCAAGCGCTGTCCCTCGCGAGGATCCCTTCGGACGTCTGCCCGTAGTCACCGGGCGCCGCCGGATTACCCGGCCCGTCGAGCACATCGCGCATGCGCCGATCTGCGCCCATCGGCCGGCGAGGCCGGCGCAAGCGACGTCGCCACCCTCAATTTTTCCCGAAGGATCCACGATGACCTAGGCCGTCTCTATCCAAACGGGAATGAACGACGATGAGTGCAGTAGCCAACGATCCGGGTCAGGGGATCCTGTCCCTGACCATACGGGACACTAGTTCCCTTTATACGGCCTACATGCCGTTCATTAAGAACGGCGGCCTGTTCATCCCGACCACCAAGCACTACCACCTGGGCGACGAGGTGTTCCTGGTGCTGAGCCTGATGGACGCCAAGGAAAAGCTGCCGGTGGCCGGCAAGGTCGTCTGGATCACCCCAGCCTCGGCGGTCGGCAACCGCACGGCGGGCATCGGGGTGCGCTTCAGCGACATGGACAAGGGCGCGACACGCGGCAAGATCGAGACGCTGCTCGCCAACCTGCTGAAGTCCGGGCGCCAGACCCACACCATGTAGCCGCAGGCCGGGCCGGCCATGGTGTTGTTTATTTAAGATATCATGGCCTATCCCAACGGCCCCGTCCCAGTCACTCGTCCCATTTGGGCGGCTCACTCCCGCCATGCTCGCCGACTCCCACTGCCATCTGACGCTGCTTGATCTCGACGCCGGCGCGAGCGTCACAGACGTGCTCCGCGCCGCGCGGGAGCATGCTGTCGAGCGCCTCCTGTGCGTATCGGTCGACCTCGACTCCTATCCGGCGGTGCTGGCCCTAGCGCGCCGGCATGCCGAGGTGTCGGCCTCCGTGGGCGTCCACCCCAATACCCAGACCGACGAAGAACCGTCCTGCGACACCCTCGCGGCGCTGGCCCGAGATCCCCGGGTGGTCGCGATCGGGGAGACCGGGCTCGACTACTATCGGAGCACCGGCGACATGACCTGGCAGCAGGCGCGGTTCCGGCGACACATCGCGGCCGCGCGGGCGGTGAGTAAGCCGATCATCGTCCACACCCGCCAGGCGGCACCCGACGTGATCCGCATCCTCGGCGAGGAACAAGCGAGAGATGTGGGCGGGGTGATGCACTGCTTCGTCGATGACTGGGACACGGCGCGAGCGGCCATGGACCTGGGCTTCTACATTTCGTTCTCTGGGATCGTGACCTTCCGCAATGCCCGACAGGTGCAGGAGGTCGCGCGCCGCGTGCCCCTCGATCACCTGCTGGTAGAGACCGATGCCCCCTACCTGGCCCCGGTGCCGCACCGAGGGAAGGAAAACCGGCCCGCCTATGTCCGCTATGTGGCCGAGCACATCGCGGCGCTCCGCGAGGTGCCGGCCCAGGTGGTGTTCGAGGCGACGACCGCCAACTACCGGCGTCTCTTCGCCGTGGATTGAACGCCGCTAGAGATCACCCCGTCACCTGGATGCGCGTCACCATCCCCGCCTCGTAGTGGCCCGGGATATGACACGCACCTTCGACGAGCCCAGGCGCGCCGAAGCGCCAAATGAGCGTCTTGGTCTGTCCCGGCTCGACGGTCACCGCATCGGGTTCTTCATGCACCATGTCAGGATGTGCTTGCATCATCTCCGCATGCTGGTGTTGTTCCTTGGCGCCCCCGAGCATGAACTCGTGGCGCATCTGCCCGGCGTTCCTGATCTCGAACTTGACGGTCTCCCCCGACTCGACCGTGATATTCGATGGTTCGTGGCGCATGCTGTCGAGCGCCGTCACCGCGATGGTGCGCGCCACGTCGGATGTCGACCCCGGCTGGCCGTAACCGGTCTCCTGGCTATGCTCGTGGCCGGCCTGCTCCGCGCGCGCCGTTGCGGACCACAGCGGAGTAAGCGCGAGGCATATCAGGGCCCAGCCGAGCGGAGCACGGGTCAGCGGTAGGTGGGTGCGCATCGAATTCTTTCTCCGGTGGCGATTCGTAGTCGGATGCACCGCGGACCCCCGTTTGCTCATCGACGAATCGGAGGTCGGACGGTACCGCTACGATACACGCAAGCCGAACGCCTGAGAACGGCCGGCCCCCCCGAGGCGCGTGGGTACCGGCCCGCGGCGGGCGCTATTCTTTGAGAGTGTAGTAAATTCATACACCTTGCATAGTTATCTCAAAGACACTTGAGTTTCCTGGCTCACGGTATAAGAATGAACGGGATGGACAGCCACTCGGGACGACGGCGGCGATGGGGCGCCCTCTGCGCCCTGCTCGGGCTGTGTTTCATCTCGGCCGGCCTTGAAGCCGCACCGCCGAGCCGGCCGGGGATCGCCGTCCAGGGGGTGCGGACCTGGTTCGCGCCCGACAACACCCGGGTGGTGTTCGATCTGAGCGGCCCGACGCGATACCGGGTCTTCACCATCCACGGGCCGCAGCGGGTGGTCGTCGATCTCATCGGGGCGCGCCTTGAACAGACGCTCACGGTACCCGAGGCCCAAGACCATTTTCTCCGGGGCATCCGTCACGGCCGCCACGGCCGGGACCTACGGCTGGTGTTCGACCTAAAGGACAAGGTGGTGCCCAAGGGCTTCTTGGTCCCGCCGAAGGGGCCCTATGGCCACCGGCTGGTGGTGGACCTGGTCGGCACCGCTCCCCCGGTGCCGCCCCGGGTGGCGGCACGCCACGCGCGCCGGCCGGGACAGCGCGATCTGATCATCGCCATCGACGCCGGACACGGCGGCGAGGATCCGGGCGCCGTGGGTGCGAGCGGCGCACAGGAGAAGCAGGTGACGCTGGCCATCGCCCGGCGCCTGGCGCGTCTTTGCAACCGCGAGCCGGGGATGCGCGCGGCGCTCATACGCGACGGCGATTACTTCATCCCGCTGCGCGACCGGGTCAAACGCGCCCGGGCGCAGAAGGCCGATCTCTTCGTCTCCATCCATGCGGACGCCTTCCCCGACCGCCGTGCGGGCGGGTCTTCGGTGTATGTCCTGTCCCGTCACGGCGCCAGCAGCGAGGCCGCCCGCTGGCTGGCGGAGCGCGAGAATGCCGCCGATCTCGTGGGCGGGGTTAGCCTGGATGACAAGGAAGAGCCCTTGAAGGCGATCCTCATCGATCTATCCCAGACCGGCAGCCTGGAGGCGAGCCTCGATGTCGGGGGGCGGGTGCTCAACCGCCTGACCGGCCTCGGCCGGGTCCATCACACCGCCGTGCAGCGGGCCGCCTTCGCGGTATTGAAGTCCCCGGACATCCCCTCCATCCTGGTCGAGACCGCGTTCATCACCAATCCTGAGGAGGCGCGTAAGCTCGTCGATCCCGCTCACCAGGAGCGGTTGGCCCTTGGCGTGCTCGACGGCCTGCGGGCCTACTTCCTCGACGCGGCCCCGCCCGGCACCCTGCTCGCGGAGATGAGGGAGACGGGCCCGCAACGAACCCACATGTTGCCCGAGGTGGCCATCAGCCCGATCGCGGCCGGGAAGGTGGTTGAACGACCTGCCTCACCACGGACGCCACGGTCTATCCCTAAAATCCGCCGCATTCCATCTGGGTCACACGGGCTCCCATGGTGACGGACGGCGCATTGCTGGGGCGCACGGCCGTGCGCCCCTACTGCCGGCCGGTCCTCCTCGTTACCGGCGGGCGCTCGGCCGTGCGCCCCTACCTTCTGGAGCGAGGGCGAATCCCAGCGATGGAGCTTCGGAACACTACATAGCTGGGGTTCGCTACGCTCTTCCCATATATGGACTCCTCCGATTTGCAAGCATCTCGCTCGTTGATGGCAGCGGTCGGTGAGCGCAGTTGCTCCCATATATCCGGCCTTAGTTGGTGAGGCCTTGGGTCGCCTCTGGCCCTGATGGA
>JALZID010000150.1 GCA_030860485.1 Pseudomonadota bacterium
TAACGCTGAAACTTTGTCACGTCGATGTCAAACAAGTGTTCAACTAACGCTGAAACTTGCCCCCTTAGCCATGACTCGCTGTAAACCACAATTCGCCGTGACAAAGACAATTTTTAGAGGTGCCCTAATGTTCACCATCGATACTTTCAACCTGCGCTCACCCCTTGGTGAGAAATCCGGGCTAGCGTCCTCACCTCGCCCACGCAAATACCCGATACTCGTCACGATGATCAACTGGGCCAGGAGGATCGAGACCGGCGCCATTCTGAAAAACCTCAGCTGCGAGACCTGCGGCACGACGACCACCGTCGTCAGTAGGGAGGCGACCAGGACGACACCGGTCCAGACGAGATAGACCCGCACCAGTCTCGAAGAAACGCCGCGGTTCGCGGTCTCCATACCGATGCAACTCATGGCCAGGAGGTGCCACCCGACAAAGGGTAGGAAGTCTTGGAGACTGGTCAGAGGTAGCTCATGGTGCGGCGCGCGGATGGAGGCAATGATGTGACGGGCATCGGCCGCCAGCGGATCGCCGGCCATCGCGTACAGCATCGGCAATTCACGGAACAAGGGTAATAGGCTCGGGGCGAACTGCAGGATCAGCCGAAGTACGAGGTCCCGGTGCCCGAGCGCCAGATGGGCCAGGCCGAAAAAGACGAAATCCAACAAGAGATAATTCGTGTGAATGAAACCGGCAACGGCAACGAACACACCAGACCATGCGTAGCGTTCGGTGATCATCAATAAAAGCCCTATCATGACCGCGCAGGCCGCTATCGAGGACGGCTCGAGTCTCACGGTCAGGCTATGCGTATCCGCCACGCTGGTGGTCCTGTCTATCACGACGAAGAACATGAACAACGCGATCGCGACCAGTGCGTCGCGCTTGAAATTGGCGTGCAGGAAAACGTAAATGGCCAGAAGGAGCGTGGCGACCAGCACTACGTTGGCGATGGCGACCGTCCAGGGCAGGGGGCCCCCAAGGTAGACAACGCGCGGATGATCGGGGCGAAGCCCTTGTGGACCAGCTCCGTGTGCGCCGCGAGCCAGTCGAACTGAAGGAACGTGGGATCGATCTCCCGGAGTGGGTGCAGGAGATAACCGGTGTGGGTCTCGAGCCCGTACGACAGTCCGAAGCTCAGCCCGACCGCCAGCGCGAGCAATGCAATCAGGGCATGCTCGAACGAGCGCCGCACATCCGTTTGCACAGGTATCTCTCAGCGCTTGGCCATCAGGGCACGCGTGATGTCGGAAATGCGGCGAGCCCAAGGCCTCAAGGCCCGTACCTCGGGCGGTAATGAACCGATCGCCGCATGGGCCGCGCCCCGATCCGGGAAGGGCCCGTACACGACGATGTGCCAGTCCTGGCCGTTCCGGTGTGTCGTCACCCAGGCCGCGAGCGGCGCCCGCCGAAGCCGAAGCCACGCCTCCGGAGCCGCAAGCCAAGCGCGCGGATCAGGCCGGAAGCGGGGCTGCCGCGGGATCGAGCTGACCGGTCACGACCGCGAGCACCGCGGCCGCGGTATACAGGCGCCAGCCATGTTTGCGTACGGCGGCCCAAGGCGAACCCCGACGCATCGGGAGCCGGAACCGCGTCGGGCACGGGCGACGGCTGGCCCTGGCGACGCCACAGGGGTCTCTCGGGCGACGGCATCGATGGCCCCGGGGAGACCGCGCGCCTCCTGATGGATGCGGTCGGCGACGCCGGTATCGAGCGGCAAGAGCGCCCCCAGCCCCACCCGTGACAGCGACCGGCGCCTCCCCCGCCATTCCCGGGACACCAGGCCTCAAGGACACCCCCTACTGGACCTCTACCGAGGGCGCTCGTGGCCGAACGCTTTCCGGAGCACCTCATCGTCTACGGGGGCTCCGTGGTCGCGTTGGAGTTGGGGCAGGCGTTTCTGCGCCTGGGCGCGAAGGTGACGGTCATTGCACGCTCCACCCTCCTCTCCAAGACAGACCCGGCCATCGGGGAAGGGCTTAAAGCGGCGCTTTATGCTCTCGTATTACCACCGGGAAGCGGCCTGACTCCGCAATCCAGTATTTGGACGATACGCGCTCGCGAGAAGGCGGGGGCGATACGGGTAGCCATTGCCGATGGCGACTCGTCGCAGGGCAGGCGGAGCACGAGCTCTGAGACGACCGGTCTTCCGGCCGATGGGCATCGCATGGTCAGCAACGAGAAGCTGGTCAGGTGCCGGCAGCATCTCCACTAGCAGGATCTCGGAGTCGGCAACCCGCGCCGCCTGCTCAGGATTCGGATTGCACGGAGACTTTCAAGGTACAGGCTCATGGCCGGACTGACTAGAGACGAAGAGCCACCGTGGCAGTTGCAGTTCTCGAATCGTCCCCAAGGACGGTCGCGCCACGGGGGAGGCCGGTCCGTGCGGTCACGGCCGCCCGGAGTGGAGCATTGGGCGCCAAGACGCCATGATACCGATCCGCTCGGCCTGACGGGCTCGTGGTGAGAAATGCGGGCTAGACCGCGCTCAGCGCCTGGCCGCCAGGGCACGCGTGATGTCGGAAATGCGGCGGGCCCAGGGCCTCAAGGCCCGTACCTCGGGCGGTAATGAACCGATCGCCGTATGGGCCGCGCCCCGATCCGGGAAGGGCCCGTACACGACGATGTGCCAGTCCTGGCCGTTCCGTTGTGTCGTCACCCAGGCGGCCTTGGCACCGAAGGCATGGCGCCCAAGGAAGCCCGACACCGTACCTCGGCTGGCGCTGCCGATGAGCTGCAAGACATAGGCATCCGCCGGTTGTGCGCGCAGCCAGCTCGATCCCGCGGCAGCCCCGCTTCCGGCCTGATCCGCGCGCTTGGCTTGCGGCTCCGGAGGCGTGGCTTCGGCTTCGGCGGGCGCCGGATCGGCGCCGTCTCTGGGCGGTTCGACGACTCGCGGGGCCGCAGCGGGCGGCTGGTTCGGACCAGGAGCCGCGACAGGAGATCGGTCCGCGGGGTTCGACTGCGGGGTCCCTGCACGCCCGTCCCCGGCCGCTGGAACGGAAGGCGCCGGAGCGGAAGGTGGCGCCGTCTGGGGCGGCGGTACCTCAAGGGGGACGACACCACTCGCGGCTTCAGGACCCACTTCGTCGGGTTGATTAACCATCTCGTAGACGATGAAACCGGTCACGACCGCGAGCACCGCGGCCGCGGTATATAGGCGCCAGCCATGTTTGCGTACGGCGGCCCAAGGCGAACCCCGACCCGCATCGGGCGCCGGAACCGGGCTTGGCGCGGACGACGGCTGCCCCTGGCGACGCCATAGCGTCTCCCGCGCGACGGCATCGATGGCCCCGGGGAGACCGCGCGCGTCTTGATGGATGCGGTCGGCGACGCCGGTATCGAGCGGCAAGAGCGCCCCCAGCCCCACCCTTGACAGGCGTTCTGCGAGATAGGCACGGCTGTCCTCCACCGTGAACGGCGGCAGATCCACCACATGGGCGACGGGCGGGCTCACCGCCGCCAGCCCCCGCGCCTTCAGGACCGTGTCGATCTCGGGCTCGCAGAACAAGACGATGCGAAACCGGTGCGCGTCCCGCGACGCTGCTGGACTACCTCCACGCGGCGGAATGGCCAGGGAGAACAGGAGCTTCAGCGCCTCCTCCGAGAGCTCGTGGGCGTCGTCCACGAGCACCACGGGGACGAAGCGCGTGTCGGTCGAAGCGGCGAGCAGGTCCTCCAGGGCGGCGAGCAGGGCATCCCGGTCCTGGCCGCGCACGCCCGGGTTCAGGGCCTGGGTCAGATCGCGCAAGAGCGCCAGGGGGTCGAGCATGGCATTGGCCTGGATGCGGGCCACGCGCCAGCCATCATGGGCCATCGCGAGGATCTCGTCGAGCAGCGCGCTCTTGCCGCTGCCGCGCTCCCCGATGACATAGAGCAAGAGCCGGCTGTCATCGATCAGGTGCTTGATGAGGTCCAGGCGCGGGCCGAGCGCCGGCGTCTTGAGATAGAAGCGCTCCGACCCCTCGTTCCAGACAAGTCCGCTATCCGGTTTCTCGACTTGGCGCTCGCTCGACATGTCGCCCATTGGTGGCCGGTGTACCTCTACCATTTCTCGAACCGTTCGATCATCGTTTGGCACGGCATTCCGCCAGTGTCAGGTCCAGGGCCGCGGCGTCGTAGCCGGGCGTCACGATGGCCTTGCCCAAGTCCTCCAAGAGCACCAGTCGCAGCGCGCCCTCACGGGCCTTCTTGTCGACGGCCATGAGGTCGCGCATCTCCGGCGCGGACAGCACGGCCGGCGCCCGAACCGGCAGGCCCGCGCGCCGTACCAGCGCCTCGATTCGTTCCACGGCGGCGCCATCGAGCCAGCCGAGCCGCGCCGACAGTCGGGCCGCGAGGCACATCCCCGCCGCCACCGCCTCTCCGTGCAGCCACACGCCGTAACCGAGCCCGGTCTCGATGGCATGGCCGAAGGTGTGGCCGAGGTTCAGCAGGGCCCGCGGGCCGATCTCGCGCTCGTCGGCCGCCACGATCTCTGCCTTGTTGCGACACGAGCGTTCGATCGCATGCGTCTGCGCCACCGGATCGCGCGCCAAGAGGTTCCCCAGATGCTCCTCGATCCACAGGAAGAGCTCCGGGTCCCGGATCAAGCCGTATTTTATCACCTCGGCAAGACCCGCTCGGTACTCCCGGTCCGGGAGCGTCGCCAGGGTATCGGTGTCGGCGATGACGCAGCGCGGCTGGTGGAAGGCGCCGATCATGTTCTTGCCGAGCGGATGGTTGACCGCCGTCTTCCCGCCGACCGAGGAATCGACCTGGGCGAGCAGGGTCGTGGGCACCTGGAGGTAATTGACGCCACGCTGGTAACAGGCCGCGGCGAAGCCCGTGATGTCGCCGACCACCCCTCCGCCGAGCGCTACGAGCGCGCACTGCCGATCGAAACGCCGCGTGAGCAGTGCCGTGATAATGCGCCCCATGGTCTCCAGGGTCTTGTGCTCCTCGCCGTCGGAGAGGACCACGGTGGCGGTGTCGTAGTCCGCGAGCGCCTGCATCTGGCGGGCGAGGTACAGGGGTCCTACGGTCTCATCGGTTACCACCATGACGTTCCGGCCTTCGAGATGCGGCCGGATCAGGTGCGGGAGGGGAAGTAGCCCCGACCCGATGTGGATCGGGTAGGCCCTGTCCCCGAGATCGACCTCCAGGGTCTTCATTGTCGTGGGGCCGTGGTGATCTCGTGGACCAACTCGCGCACCGTGCGGCCATCGGTATCGACGATGAGGTCCGCGACGTCTCGATACCAGGGATCGCGCTCGGCGAGCAGTGCGGCGAGGCGCCCCTTGGGATCCGCGGTGCGGAGCAAGGGGCGGCCGCGGTCCCGCCAGGTGTGTGCGTAGAGTCGGTCCACCGATGACCTGAGATAGATGACGAATCCCCTCTCCCTGAGCCACAGGCGGTTCTGCGGCTCGATCACTGCACCGCCGCCCGTGGCCACGACGGTGTCTCGTAGTTGCGTGAGCTGGTCGATGACCTGGCGCTCGCGCAGGCGAAAACCGGCCTCGCCCTCGACCTCGAAGATGACCGCGATGCTGACCCCGGTGCGCTCTTCGATCTCCCGGTCGCTGTCTTGAAACGCCTTCCCGGTCACGCGCGCCACGCGCCGCCCGATCGTCGTCTTCCCGGACCCCATCGGCCCGACCAGGTAGATGTTGGTGGTATTCAACAAGATATGCGGCGACCTCGGGCGACGGCAGAGGCGTCGTGGCACCGGAACCGGCGAAGACGATATGCCAAGGGCCGAGGGCAGTGCAAGAGCCCGTAGGATGCGGCTGTGTCTCATCGCCTCCTACGGGCTAATCAGCCCGGCCCGCGCTACTCGACCGGGAAGCGGGCCTCCCTACGGACAACCGAGAAGCGGTCGCGGCCGAGCTGCAATACCGCGGGACCACCGGTGATACGTGCTGGGCTAAGGCGGCGTGGGATGGGATAGAACCGTACAACGGGCGCTGTCGGATCCCAAGGACTCAAGAGGGCCGGGATAGGCTATCCGCCGCCACGAAGAAAATGTGGGCCGAACACCGTGGGGAGCGCCGGGCGAGCATCTCCGCGGGCGTGCGGCGGTACTGGGAGCGGGTGAGGCTTCACCGGACCGTATGAGGTGAACGCATGACGCAGACCATCCCAATCGAGGTCGCTACTACGAACGTTCATGGAGTGGCTTGGGCAGGGTGGCTGGGGCGAGGGCGAGATAGAGAGCGCGTTCAAAAAGGGTGCGCCCTATCCGTGGCGCGAGGGTCCCTGCGAATCATATTGCAAGAAACTTTGCGAATTGCTTCTGGCCGCCTGTCCCCAATACCGATCCGGTGGTTGTGCCCTCTAAGTCGGCGAGCGAGATGTCGCTGAGGTCGCCGCGGGAGAGACGGAAATCGCGCCGTACATCGTTGCGATTGCTGTGCTCATAGAGCCCACCGAAGACCACGGTCCCGCCATTGTCCACTAAGACCTCGGTCGTGACGTTGCGCGTATCGAAGGAAACGCCCCGTGCGGACCCGCATGCGGGGTGTTGTGGGGAGGGCGGGCTAAACACCCGCCCTTATCCGATTGGGCGAACCCACTAGCAGCCCAAACAGGCTGCCGCTTTCGGCTTCGGAGCAGTTCAAGGTTCTAGTCTTCCACTCCTGCATGCATCTCTGATTTCTATACTCATTCCGATAACAGTAAGCACCGGCCTTATGATCCCAAGAATAATAATTACCGTCATTGTGTTTGAATGGCTTCCTGACCGCGACTTTCCCGTTGCCTTCAAAGCACGACATAACCGGACCTTGGCCAGCGCTATAGCAGCCCCCCTCGGCGTGAGACAGGTTTACGTCCGTACCTGCTAACAGTACCGATAAGACTTAATAAGACTACATATGCCGATTTTTTTCATCTTCAAATCTCCCCGTAGCCACCTGTAGAGCTATCAAAAAAAGCGCACTCCAATTTTGTCGCCCAACGCCGATTGTTAGAGCGCACTGCCAACCGCCCTGATCCGATCGAGGTTGCCTTCAGGATCAATATTAAGCGTCTCATCAACCGGCGAAGAGGAGTAGCCATTATCTTGACGATCGCGAGCTAGCGGAGCGTCAAGCTCTCCTTCATGACCTTGGGGGTGACGAAGATCAAGAGCTCGTCCTTGTTCCGCGCGTTTAAAGTATTGCGGAACAGGGTCCCAAAGTAGGGGAGCTCGCCGAAGAACGGCACGCGCCGCACATCATTGCGATTGGCGTGCTCGTAGATGCCGCCGAGGACGACGGTCTCGCCGTTGTCCACCAGGACCTCGGTCGTGACGTTGCGCGTATCGATGGAAGGGACATTGGCGAACACTTGCCCCACCGAATCCTTGTTGACCTGGATGGACATGTTGATGCGGTCGTCGGGGGTGATGTGCGGCGTTACCCGCAGGCTCAGCACGGCCTTTTTGAACTCGATGTCGGTGGCACCGCTGGAGGTCTGGGAGACATAGGGGATCTCGCTGCCTTGCTCGATCACGGCTTCTTTCTGATCGGTCGTGATGACCCGCGGGCTCGAGACCACCTCCCCGCGCCCCTCGGCCTGCAAGGCCGAGAGCTCGAGTTGCAGGAGGTAGCTCCCGATCTTGCCGACCGCGAGGCCAATCGCCCCGGCCGGGGTTGCGGCCGGGAGGTCCACGATAAAGTTCTCGAGGTCATCGGTGGTGAAGGCCGTGGCCGTGCCGTCAGCAAAATTCGTATCCCCCGGCTGCGTGCCGCCCACAACTACGCCGAAATTGTCCGTCGAAAGCCCCGAATTCTTGCTGTAACCGAACTTTACCCCGAGCTCACGGGAGAAGTCCTGATTGGCGATGACGATGCGCGATTCGATCAGGACTTGGCGCACCGGCACGTCCAAGGTCGTGATGACCTTGCGCATCTCGGCCAGCTTTTCCGCCGTCTCCTGAACCAACAGGGTGTTGGTACGCTGGTCTACGGAAACTTGGCCATCTTTCGAGACGAGCTTGTTGCCCTCGGTCTTGAGCAAGGTGGCGACATCGGCGGCCTTGGCATAATTGAGCTCGATGAACTCGGTCTTGAGCGGCGCCAGATCGGCGAGCTCCCTTCGGGTCGCGGCTTCGGACTTTTCACGCGTAGCGATCTCGTCCCGAGGCGCCACCATGATCACGTTTCCCGACTCGCGCTTGTCTAGGTCCTTGGATTTCAAAATTATGTCTAAGGCCTGGTCCCACGGCACGTTCTTCAGGCGCAAGGTGACGTTACCGGCGACGGTATCGGTCGCGACCAGATTCTTTTGGGTAAAGTCCGCGATGAGCTGAAGCACGGCCCGGACTTCGATGTCCTGGAAGTTGAGCGAGAGCTTCTCGCCGGTGTAGCCGAACTTTTCCTTTTTGAGGGCCTGCTCCTCCTCCTTGGTGAGTGGCTTGACATCGACGGTCAGGACCTTATCGGATTGATAGGCGAGGTGCTCGTAGTGCCCACTCGGGGTGATGACCATTCGGGCGCCGCCCTCGTGGGGGAAGGTATCGACTTCTTTGACCGGGGTGGCGAAATCGAGCACATCGAGCCGCCGGTCCAGACGCTCGGGTAGGGCGGCATCGGGGAAGTCGATGATGATCTGGCCAGCTTCTTCGCGGACATTGCTGATGAGGCCCGATTCGGACAGGAGCACGATGATGCGGCCTTCTCCGGCCTCGCCGCGGCGGAAATCGACGTCCTCGATCCCGGGCCCGGCGGGCCTCGCGGGAATAGGCCGCCCCGGCTTAACCTGTAGACCGGCGGGCCGTGGACCCGTGGCCACCGGCGTGGTCGCAACGGACGGGACATCGGGCATCATCGCCCCGCCGCTGTGCAGGGTGACTACCACGGCGCTGCCCTCGACCCGCAGATCGTAGGGAACCTGGCGCACCAGATTCAGCACCACCCGCGTCCGTCCCCCGGCCTCGACCGCGGTGACGCTTTGGGCCGGTCCGACGCCGATGGCACGGTGGCGATCCGCCAAGTTGAGCCGGGTATCGGCGAAGTCCAGCGCGATGCGCGCGGGGTTGTCGATGGTGAAGGCCTGGGGCGGTTTGCCCGGAGGCCCGGAAAGCCCGAGTCGCACCTGCACCTCGTTGCCTGGTAAGGTGGTAAAGCTCACCTCGTCCAAGGTGAGCGCGGCGGCCCGTGCCGCCCCCGGGATCCCACTCAAGATCCCTATGGCACTCAAGACCCCTATGACCATCCACAGGGCCACGAGCCCCCGGCTGGCAACCCGCCCTCCACCCTGGCGTGTACCATGCAACATTGTTCTCTTCATACGCGACGCCTATGCTCTTGATGTAACTGTAACCGTCGAGGGTTATTCGGTGAGCAGCGCCAGCGACGCCGGACGTTCGTCCCAGCCCCCCTGACCATCGCCCACGATCTCGCGCACCTCGATGCGTTCTTCCGCGATCCGGGTGACCTTGCCGTAATTGCGTCCCATGTAGCTACCGGTCGTGACGCGGTGCACCGTCCCGTCCCCATCCAGCACGATCCCCCATAAGCTCCCTAGGTTTTGTAGTGTGCCGACCATTCGCAGGCTGTCGAGCTCGAAGTTCTCGAGCTCCTCGAGGTTATGGGTCTGGATCTCTTGGACGAACCGGCGCTGCGCGTCACTCACGTGGCGCTCCGCCGGCGAGGCGCGTTTGACCTCGTAGTAGGCCTCGAAGGGATCGCGCCGGGCGGCATCAGCGGACTGGTAAAGATAACGCTCGCTGGGTTTCATGACCGGCAGGGGCTCGATGCGACCGCCCTGACGCGATTGCACCTCGGCCACGAAGGCCTGCAGATCCGTCTGGTCGCGCGAGCTGCAACCCCCGAGCGCGATTGCGACACCGGCAAGCGCGAACCATGGCCGCCGTGCGGGACGATCTCCGGCTGACATGATCAGGACCCCGGCTTCTGGTTGACCGGTGCCGGCGTCCCTGCCGAGTCTTCCTCGTCCCCGAGATAACGATAAGTCTTAGCGGTCGATTCCATCACCAGCCCCCCCCCACTCGATTTATTAGAGGTGATATGGATGTTGTGCTGCGTGACGATGCGCGGAAGATCGGCGACGCCACTGACGAACTGACCGAACTGGTGGTAGCCCCCGGTGACCCGGATCTGGATCGGCAGCTCCACATAGAAATCGGCCGGCTGCTCGTTGCCGGGCTTGAACAGCTCGAATTCTAGGCCGGAGCCGAGCCCCTGCTGCGAGATGTCGACCAGAAGGCCAGCGACCTCGGTTTTGTTCGGGAGCCGTTTGAGCATGTCACCGAACGATTGCTTGATGTCCTCGAGCTGCGCCGTCAAAGCCTCGAGATTGAGGACCTTGGCCTGCTTGCCCTCCAGGTCTTGCTTGAGCGCCAACTCCTTCTGCTCGGCCTGTTCGAGAAGGGTGGTCTGGTCTTGCAGGTCGACGTACCAGCCGGCCGCTAAGACCAGCAGGCACACCAGCCCGATCGCCACTGCCTTGACTGGCCTGGGCCAACTCCCGATGTTCTTGAGATCGAGTTCTCGTAGCTCGGATACGTTCATGTCTTGCCCCCCTTGCCCGCCGCCGAGCCGGCACCGGCGTCGGCCTCCGAGGTCTCTTCGCCCTTCTGCTGCACGACGATCGTGAAGTTGTTCACCCGGCGTTGTTCTTCGATCTTGCCGGCGGCCTTGTCGGCCGGCTTGTCGCCACCCTTGGTCTCAATGATGTCCAGGCGCGGTTCCTTGAACACCGGTGAGGCCTCGATGTTGCGCATGAAGTTGGAGACCCGGGCGTTCGATTCGGAGATGCCCTTGAAGGTCCACTCGGTGTTGGACTGGGAGATCTCTGTGATGGATACGCCGTCCGGGAGCGCCGTCACGATCTCGTCGAACAGCCGCACCACGACGGGTCGGCTGGTCTGCAGCGTCTCGATGGCGCGCATGCGGTCGATGAGTTGCTGCCGCTCACGCTCCAGGCCCTGGATCTTCTTGATCTTATCGTCGAGTATGGCGATCTGCTCCTCCAGATAGGCATTACGCGCGTTCTGCCCGTCGATGCGGTCCTGATAGATCAGGTGCACTGCGACGATCACGGCCGCGCTCATGATCACGCCGACGACCATGGCGGTACCAAACCGCCGGGTGCGCTCGCGCCGCCGCTCCTCACGCCAGGGTAGTAGATTGATCCGGGCCATCAGTCGAAGCTCCTGAGTGCCAGTCCGAACGAGATCATGAGCGCGGGGGCGTCGTTCTTGAGGGCCTGGCCCTTGATGCCCGGCGCCAGGGGTGTCTCTGCAAAGGGGTTGGCTACCGCCACCCGCGTGCCGCACTTGGACTCGATGAGGCCGGCGATCCCCTCTATCGACGCGCAGCCGCCCGCCAGGACGACCTGATCGACGGCACCCACCTGGCTCGACGAATAGAAGAACTGGAGCGCCCGATTAACCTCCAGGGCCATGGTCTCCTTGAAGGGATCGAGCACCTCCGGTCCATAGTTGTCCGGCAGGCCCCCCTGGCGTTTCGCCAGCCCCGCTTCCTGATAGGAGAGACCGTAACGGCGCTGGATCTCCTCGGTGAGCTGCCGGCCACCGAACAACTGCTCGCGGGTATAGATGACCCGCAGATCGCGCAGGACGCTGAGGCTGGTGGTGGTGGCGCCGATGTCGACGACCGCGACGGTATCCCCGGGCTCGAGGTCTCCCCCCCGCCGCAACATGGAGCCGACGGCGTTCTCCAGTGCGAAGGCCTCGACATCGACGACCTTGGCGATGAGCCCGCCCGTCTCCAGGGCCGCCACCAGGACCTCGACGTTGTCGTTGCGGGAGGCCGCGAGCAAGACATCGACGCGGTCGGGCTCGCGCTCGGAAGGTCCCAGGACCTCGAAATCCAGCTTCACCTCCTCCAAGGGATAGGGGATGTACTGGTCGGCCTCGAGCCGGATCTGGGTTTCGAGCTCGTCCTCGGAGAGCGCGCTCGGCATGGAGATGACTTTGGTGATCACCGCAGCCCCGGAGACCGCACAGGCCGCTGTCTTGACCCGGGTCCCCGATTTCTTCACCGCCCGTGCGATCGTCTCGCCAACGACGTGGACATCCGTTATATTTCGCTCCGTGACGGGGTTACCGGGGAGGGGTTCGACCGCATAGCTCTCGACGCGGTAGCGCTCCTCACTGCCGCCGAGCCCCAGGACCTTGATCGAGGTAGAGCTGATGTCCACGCCCAGCAAGGACATCTTGTTCTTTCCGAACAGTGGCACGCTTTATCCCCCGTGGCGCATGTAGTTACGCCAAGGACTTCGGAATCGATTTAATTATAGTGCGGGGATCGGTACACCGCTCGATGTCGACCGCCCACACACCGCTCGTTGCGCCTTATCGAACCCCACGTACCAAACTTTAGCCCAAGATCTCGGGTCCCCTGTGCTCCGTCCCCTCCTAAAGCTCCTGGTCCTCTTGCTGACGCTCGTGGTGCTTGGGAGCGCCGCGAGCCTGGCCTATCTGGTTCGCCACCTACCGTCCATAGAATCCTTGCGGGCCATACACTTACAGGTGCCACTCAAGGTGTACACCCGCGATCGATCCCTGATCGCGGAGTTCGGCGAGAACCGGCGCGCGCCGGTCAAGCTGGAAGACGTCCCGCGTCCCTTCCTGCAAGCCGTGCTGGCGACCGAGGACGAACGCTTCTACCAACACCCCGGGGTCGACTGGCGCGCCATTCTGCGCGCCGCCCTGAGCCTCGCCATGACCGGCGTCAAGACCCAGGGGGGCAGCACCATCACCATGCAGGTTGCCAGGAACTTTTTCCTAACCAGGGAAAAGACTTATGTTAGAAAGCTCAACGAAATCCTATTGGCTCTTAAGATCGAGCGCGAGCTGCGCAAGGATGAGATCCTGGAGCTGTATCTGAACAAGATCTATTTCGGGCATCGGGCCTATGGGGTCGCGGCGGCGGCTCAGGTGTACTACGGGACGGACCTCGACCACCTGGGCCTTCCGGAGCTCGCGATGATCGCCGGACTGCCCAAGGCCCCGTCGAAGCTCAACCCCATCACCAACGCGGAGCGTGCCAGAGAGCGCCGGGGCTACGTGCTTGGCCGCATGCGAGACCTCGGATTCATCGACGCCGACCAGTACCGAACGGCAGTCAATGCCAAGGACCGCGCGGAGTTGCACGGCCACCGCGTCGAGATCCATGCCCCTTACGTCGCGGAGATGGTACGGGCCCATATGGTCGAGCGCTTCGGTTCGGAGGCTTACACGGCCGGCTACCGGGTCGTGACCACGATTGGCGACACCTATCAGCCGGGGGCACAGGAGGCGCTGCAGGCCGGTTTGATCGGCTACGACCGCCGCCACGGCTACCGGGGGCCGGAGGCGCACCATGATCTGCCGCCGGGAGCCGGGGAGTCGGACTGGAAACGGATCCTGGCCGACTACCCGAACATCGGGGCGCTGCGGCCCGCTCTGGTCGTCGGGATCCGGGACCGATCCGTCATGGCCTTCAACACCGACTCGGGCCTCTTCGCCCTCGACTGGGACGGCCTGTCGTGGGCCCGTCCCTATGTGGACGACGCCCATCGCGGCCCGGCCCCGAAGCGGGCCGGCGATATCCTGCAGGCCGGCGACGTGATCCGGCTCCATGTCGATGACAATGGGCTATTCACGCTCGCGCAGATCCCCAAGGCCGAAGGCGCCGTGGTGCTCCTGGACCCCGCCAACGGCGAGGTCCTTGCGTTGTCCGGCGGCTTCGATTTTTCCCTGAGCAAGTTCAACCGCGCCACCCAGGCGCGCCGCCAGCCCGGCTCCGGCTTTAAGCCGTTCATCTATTCCGCGGCCCTGGAGGCGGGCTACACCGCGGCCAGTATCGTCAACGATGCCCCCATCACCTTCTATGACCCGGGGCTGGACAGCGTATGGCGCCCACAGAACTACACGCGCAACTACAAGGGACCGATTCGCTTGCGCGCGGCCTTGGCACTGTCTCGCAACCTGGTGTCGGTGCGTCTGTTACGCGGGATCGGTATCAAGCGCGCCCTCCGTCATATCCAGCGCTTCGGTTTCGGGCGTGACGAGTTGCCGCGTAACCTTTCGCTCGCGCTCGGCACCGGGGGTCTGAGCCCGCTCCAAGTCGCCGCCGGCTACGCCGTGTTCGCGAACGGTGGCTTCCGCGTCACGCCGACCTTCATCGCGCGTATCGAGAAAGATGCCGGCGAGGTGGTGATGGAAAAGGCCCCGGAACCGCCCGCAGAGCCCGACTGCCGCGACTGCCCGAAATCGCCATCGCCTGATGACGCCGGGCCGGGCGGCGCCGTGCGCGCCATCAGTGCGCAGAACGCCTGGATCATGAATTCCATGCTCCAGGAGGTCATCCGCTCGGGTACCGCGCGCGCCGCCCGGGTCCTGGAACGCCACGACCTGGCCGGTAAGACGGGTACCACGAACGACCACAAGGATGCTTGGTTCTCGGGCTACACTCGCCGCCTGGTAGCGAGCGTGTGGGTCGGGTTCGACGAGTCCAGCTCGCTCGGGCCCAAGGAGACCGGCGCACGGGTCGCGCTGCCTGTGTGGATCCGTTTCATGAAAAGGGCGCTGCATGGCGTGCCGGAGGCCATCGTGCCCGAGCCGCCGGGGCTCGTCACGGTGCGCATCGATCGCGACACCGGCCTCGTGACCGACGCCGATAACCCGCACGCGCTCTTCGAGGTGTTCCGATCGGATAGGATCCCACGCCATCATGCCGGCCTGCCGACCGCGCGCAGCACCACCCCGGCCGAGACGGCGGCCTCCGTCCCGGAGCAACTCTTTTGACCCGTCGAGCCACCCGCCACGCCCCGGCCCGCATACGCGCGACGGCCCCGGGTGAGCCATCGGGTGAGCGCCTGCACGTGGCCCGACTCGCGGCCCGGATCATGGCCGAGGAAGGCGTGGCGACCCCGGCCCAGGCGCGCGCCAAGGCGCTCTGTCGGCTCGGCATCCCGGCGCAGCGAGACGTCCCCGACAACCGCCAAATCGCGGCGTTCCTGTGCGAATACCAGCGCCTGTTCCAGGCCGACAGCCAGGCCCAGGCACTCCGGATACGGCGCGCGGTGGCGCTGCACGCCATGTCGCTCCTGGACGAGTTCGAGCCGCTCGTCGCCGGGCCGGTCCTGGACGGCAGTGCCGGAACCCAGTCGTGGGTGAGCCTGCACCTGTTCGCGGATGCCCCCGAGGACATCGGGATCGCACTACTCAACCTGGCCATCCCCTACGAGTCCGGCGACAAGAAGCTGCGCCGCGCTAACGGCCTCGTGGTCTTCCAACCCTGCTTCCGGTTTATGGCCGACGAGGTTCCGGTCGAGATCATCGTGTTCCGGCGTGCCGAGCGTCATGAGCCGCCGCTATGCCCGGTGCTCGACCGGCCCATGACGCGCGCCGATCGCCGCCGGCTTGCCGGCCTCATCGGCCCCGAGGGCTTGTGAAAAAACCGTCGCGAGGGAAGGGAGGTCGCGAGCGCAGTAGGTTTTTTCACAACCTCTGAGCCTGGCGGAGAACGTGGAGCCCGGTGAGGGGCCGGCGCACATCCGCATCCTGCGGGTCGCCCTCGCCCTCCCCGTCTCGCACCTCTATGACTATCTCCCGCCCAGCGACTGTCCCAGCGAACGGCTGGTGCCGGGGCATCGGGTGTGCGTGCCGTTCCAGGCCGGCGCCCGCATCGGTTTTCTGATCGAGGTCTCCGACGGGAGCGCGATCGCGCCCGAAAAATTGCGCCGCGCCATCGAGGTCCTGGACCAGGCGCCGATCATCGGGCCTGCGCAGCTCGGGCTTCTGATCTGGGCCAGCGACTACTACCATCATCCGCTCGGGGAGGTCGTGGCCCAGGCCCTCCCCAGCTCGCTCCGGCGGGTGCGGGCTATCGCTCCCCGCATCCGAGGCGCCCCCGGGCCGTCCGCGCCCTCCGCCGCGCCGGTGCTCACCGCCAACCAGGCCGATGCCGTTCAGCAGATCACGACCCGTCTCGACCGATTCGAGGTGTTCCTGCTCGAGGGCGTGACCGGGAGCGGCAAGACCGAGGTCTATCTGCGCATCGTCGAGGCCGTGATCGAGCGGGGCAAACAGGCCCTGTGCCTGGTCCCGGAGATCGGGCTCACGCCGCAGACCATCGCGCGCTTCCAGGAGCGCTTCGCGGTGCCCATCGCCGCCACCCACTCCAGTCTATCGGAAGCACAACGGCGCGCGGCGTGGTGGACGGCACGCGAGGGGCTCGCCCCGATCGTCATCGGCACCCGCTCGGCGGTGTGGTCGGAGCTCTGCCGTCCCGGCGTCATCGTCGTCGACGAAGAGCACGATCTGTCCTACAAACAGCAGCAGGGGTTTCGATACTCGGCCCGGGATATCGCCATGATCCGTGCCAAACGGCATCGCATCCCGGTGGTCCTCGGCAGCGCCACACCCTCCCTCGAATCCCTGCACAACGCCGCGATCGGCCGTTACCGGCACCTGCGCCTGCCGGCCCGCGTGGGGTGTGCGACAGACCCCACGGTCGAGGTCATCGATCTGCGCCGCGGCACGGCGCGCGGTCCGCTTTCGGCCGCCCTCATCGCGCGCATCACCGAGACCCTGGCCGAACGGCGGCAGGTGATCGTGTTCGCGAATCGGCGCGGCTACGCGCCGCTCCTCTTGTGCCCCGAGTGCGCCTGGGCGGCCGGCTGCGATCGCTGCGACGCACGCCTCGTCTATCACCACGAGACGCGCCGCCTGCGCTGCCATCACTGCGGGGCCGATCGGCCCGTGCCGATGGGCTGTCCCGAGTGTGGGAGCGCCTTTCTGTGTAAGGTCGGGCACGGCACGGAGCGCGTGGTCGAGTCGCTGCGGGAACACTTCCCGGCGGCCCGGGTACTGCGGCTCGACCGCGACGCCGTGCGCGGCCAGGCGGCCTGGGAGCGGGTGCTCGCCCGGATCGCAGAGGGAGACGCGGACATCCTGGTCGGCACTCAGATGCTCGCCAAGGGCCACCACTTCCCCAAGGTCACCCTGGTCGCGATCGTGGACGGCGATCAGGGGCTTTACGGCACCGACTTCCGGGCCGGCGAGCGTCTGGCCCAGCAACTCGTACAGGTCGCGGGCCGTACCGGACGCGCCGAGGACCCGGGCCAGGTCGTGATCCAGACTCACAACCCCCATCACCCCCTGCTCGCGGTGCTGCTCCGCGAGGGCTATTCGGCGTTCGCCGCCATGGCCCTCCGGGAGCGCCGCGAGGCCGGGCTCCCGCCCTTCAGCGCGCTGGCCCTGGTGCGGGCCGAGGGCCGCGACACCCGCGCCCCTGAAGCCTTTCTCCAGGAGGCCCGATCGCTCGGTTTACGTGAGGGGCACCAGGGCGCCGCCCTGCTCGGACCCGTGCCGGCCCCCATGGAGCGACGCGCCGACCGCTACCGCTGGCACCTCCTCGTCCAGGCCCGCGAGCGGAACCGCCTGCAGACCTTCCTGCGCGTGTGGCTACCACAACTCGCGGCGCTCAAGTCCTCGCGGCGGGTGCGGTGGTCGGTCGATGTAGATCCGCAGGAGCTGCTTTGATGATCAGCCGTCACGCGGTCAAGGGGCCGCTGAGGATACGGGCTCGCGACCGGTAACGTCGGTCCCCAATCCACGATAAGCGCCCCCCGTGCCACCGATTGAAAACGCGGCAGCCTTATTCACGCAGGTTTGTCGAAATACCTGGATCCCCTGCTCCCGGCACGTCGCGCTTGGCAGCCCAGTCGATCAAATGGAAGCCCATCAAATTACCTTCAGACAGTTGCAGTTCGATGGGCTAGATGCAACCGTGCGCGGCGAATGTGCCATCCCCTTCGATGACGCGACCGCGGCTGCCTTCGAGCAGCAGGTGAGGTCCCCAATATTTCCACTGGACAAACGGTTGATTCCGGACGGCCACATCTCCGTCCACACCGAAGGCATGTCGGAACAACTCGATGATCTCGGGACCGTCCGCCGGAGTAGACGCGCGTCCAATCATAGGCACCTGCCCGGAATATCCTTACCGTCCATGCCGATCAACGGAATGCAGCTACTGCCCGAGAGGCACGGGCCTGACCGCACTCTAGTCGGTGGGGGAGGCTCGGTTTGGTTCGATGGTCTCGGACGAAGACATCGCAGCGATACAACGCGAGGTCGGAAGCCAGGACCAGGGATGGCCCCGCCTGCGCGCCGAGGATGCAGCGCATGCTCCGTCTCTTCGCCCGCGCGGGAGAGCTGAGCCTCGCAGAGGCCGGCGATCCCACCGCTGCTTAGTCCTCCGACGAAGCTCTGCCCCGAGCTCCGGGGCGCGGGGTTCGACTGCGGACAGCCTGCGCGCAAGGACCGCTCGGGCGCTTATGCGCTGCAAAACCTGCAGGCCAGCGCCGCGACCACCTTACTGGCCTGCGACGGGGAGGCGGTCGTGGAGTTCTACCGCCCGGTACGAGCGGTTCGGTTTCCCTCGCCCCTCGATCCGCTCCAGCCCCTATGGCTGATCAAGGACGCGCGGAAGACCTTCGAGTCGCCATGACCGAGGCGCGCGGAGAGGATCTCACGGAAACCGATCTCGCCGACCCCGCGCGCGACCGGCACGACGCGGCCGCCTGCGGAGCCTCTAAGGCAGTTGCGAGTGCCGTCTGCGCGCATCCGCCGGAAGGGGCGGAGCGGCGGCGATGGCGGACGGGAGGGGCGCCGGGCGAAGGCAGGGAGGGCGGTTCCCGCGCATTGCGCCACGCTCGATCCCCGGAGTTCCACCATAGTGCATCGCTGATACCGGCTCGGCGCCGGATCGACACCGGCCACACTCCCGGTGCCGGATTGCCAAGGTGCGTTCAATTTCCTATAAATAGCTACCCGATCCCGATCCCTTGAGCCACCCCCCGGAACGGCCCGAGCCGGTGAGGACACCCTGCGAGTCGGCGCTGCCCAGGACAAGCCATGATCATCTCGAAGCCATGATCATCTCTAAGAAGTACGAGGTGCTGAGCCAACTCGGGGAGGGCGGTATGGGTGTGGTGTACAAGGTCCGCCACACCGCGCTCGAGAACGTCTCTGCCCTGAAGGTGATGTCCACCCACTTCGGGGACGACCCGGACCTGGTCAAGCGCTTCTACCGCGAGGCCCGGGTCCTGGCCCGCCTGAACCACCCCAACATCGTGCGGGTGATCGACATCGAGCGGGACGAGGAACTGAAGTTCTACTACTTCGTGATGGAGTACATCGAGGGACAGACCCTGCGCGATCATCTCCAGGAGTCCGGGCCCCTGGGTATTGCGCAGGTCCTCGCCATCACCAAGCAGGTGGCCGGCGCGCTCGATTATGCGCACCACTACGACCCGCCGGTC
>JALZID010000151.1 GCA_030860485.1 Pseudomonadota bacterium
GCTGCCATAAGCGGTTCACCGTGTTCTTGCTGACATCGAGCGCCTCCGCCATGACCCGGCAACTCCAATGCGTTCTGCCGTTGGGCTTGCTGTGCAAAGTCGCATTGATGATCCCGTCTCGCTTAGCTTGATCATACTGCGGCTTGCGCCCCCGTCCGGGGGCGATCTCCCAGACCTCGCCGATCCCTTGCTCGCGAACCCGCTTGCGCCACAGCAGCACCGTGGGGCGGCTCACACCGAGTTCCTCGGCGATCGCCACATTCTGCTGACCCGCCACGGCTCTCAGGATAATCCGGCAACGTAGCGCCACTTGTTGCGGAGTCCCGTGTGAGGACTCCCACTTTTCGAGCTGCGTCCGTTCAGCCGGTTGCAACTCGATCTGACAGCCTCGTGTTCGGCATGACCGTGAGCATAGCAATTGCCAGAGAATCTGTCAAGTTATTTAAGGGACACCCCACTAGGGCGCCAATCAACCCCGAGGAACTTCAGTAGAAGGCCGCCGAGCTTGCGAAGCGCATCTGAGCCGCCTCAGTCGTGCAGCTTCAGGCCGACCCGGGTAATTGCTCCGTCGACAATCTCGCGCACGACCAGTTCGACTCCTCCGAGCTTTATGCGGTCGCCGATGACCTGCCGCTCGCCAAATCGCCGGGCGAGGTACTGTCCGAGTGTCACGGCGCCCGAAACGTCCCCGACATCCAGCCCATAGAGCGCCGCGAGGTCCTGCAACGGGGCGTCGCCGTTCAGCACAAAGTGGCCGAAGAACCGGCGCTCTTCCAGGCGCGCCGGCGCATGCGGCAGCGCGAATATCTTGTTGAGCAGGTCCACGCATTCCGGCGTCGCCAGCACGTATACGTAATCGTCCGCCACGAGCGGCATGTGCCTGTCGATCGGAACCACCTGCGTGCCGCGGATCACGGCGGCAACTTCGGTCTGCTCCGGGAGCGGCAGCTGGGAGAGGGTCTTTCCCGCTGCAAAGCTGCTCTGCTCGAGCTGGTAGCCCAGCAGGTCGTGGTTGAATCGCCCGGATATATCTAGGTCGATCTGCTGGAACGGCATCGGCTTCGGCGGAACCTCGAGTTTCAGCACGCGGGCGAGCGGCGCAATCGTCCAACCCTGCAACACCAACGACATCAACACGACGACGAAAGTGGTGTTGAAATAGACCTGCCCGCCTTCAAGCCCCGCAACCAGCGGATAGACGGCGAGAATGATGGGCACCGCGCCTCGCAACCCCACCCAGCTGATGAAAAGCTGTTCGCGCGCCGGAAACCGGAACGGCAGCAAGCTCAGCCATACGGCGACCGGCCGCGCAACGACCATGAGAACCAGCGCGACCCATAACGCCGGCAGCGCCACGGGGACGATGGCGGACGGGGTCGCGAGCAGCCCGAGTAGCAGGAACATGACGATCTGGCTCAGCCAGGCGAGCCCATCGTGCACGCGATGGATGTTCTGGCTGGCTTGGAGCTGGACGTTGCCGAGGATAAGTCCGGCGAGGTAGATCGCGAGGAAGCCGCTGCCGCCCAGCAGCGCCGTGCCGCCGTACGTCATCACTGCACCGGCCATGGCCAGCAGCGGGTAGAGGCCTGTTTCGAGCGTCAGCCGGTTGATCAACCGCACCAGCAGCCGGCCTGCGATCATCCCGATCAACGCACCGAGAGCCATCTGCTTCACGAACTCCAGTCCCACGGTCCACGACAGATCGGCGTGGCCCGCTGCGAGCAGTTCCACGAGCACCACCACCAGGAAAACCGCCATGGGATCGTTGCTGCCGGACTCGATTTCGAGCGTGGCGGCCACGCGCTGCTTGAGCTCGAGGCCGCGCGCGTGCAACAAGGCAAACACGGCCGCCGCATCGGTCGAGCTCACGATCGCGCCGATCAGGAGACCCTGCATCCCGTGCAGATCGAAGATCCACGCGGCGCACGCTCCCGTGATCAGCGCCGTGATCACCACCCCAACGGTGGCGAGCGACATCGCCGGCCACAACCCGACCCGGAAGCTGTCCGTGCGCGTGCGCAGGCCGCCGTCGAACAGAATCACCGCCAGCGCGATGGTGCCGACGAGGTTCGTCAGGTTGAAATCGTTGAAGACAATGCCGCCTGGACCGTCCTCTCCCGCCAGCATCCCGAGCACGAGGAAGATGAGCAGGATGGGTGCCCCGAAGCGCGAGGAAAAAGCGCTGGCCACGATGCTCGTTAGCACGAGCAGCGCGCCAAAGAAGATGACCTGGTTGGTGTCCATTGCGCAGTTGATGTCAGGCCTGTGTCAAGCGAAGCGGCGCCGCGTGGTTGCAGCGGGCTCCATCATACCACGTGCGACCATCCTCTTGAATCAGGGGCAGACGCCCGCATCTATTGTAAATCGCGAGCGAACAAACCAACTCAAACAAATTCTATTTCAGGGGCGAATATCAATAAGCTGCCACCCGGCAGCACTCAAAAGTCTTTGGTTGGGCATTATCGAGCAGGGCTTATCCTTGAGAGAAATCTTCTCTATCTCAGTCGTTCGGAATTAATCGGAACTAGTACCTGGCATTTTCCTTTCGCTCTTACCGCACATAACATCTCAAGCCCGTTTGGCGTGTCCGCCTCCATCGAGCTTAGCCGGCGAATTGTTTCTGCTTGTCATTTCTCGAAGATGAGCGTGAGATAGGCGAGAAACAGAAGCAAATGCACTGCCCCCAGTACCATGTTGGTTCGTTCAATGGCGAACGTCAGCCAGCGTAGGGCGCGTGCCCGCGCCATTCATTGGCGGTATGATTCCGTCATGCCTGATTATCTTCGCGCCCATGTGCCGGGTGGCACCTATTTCACCGTCAGCACCTACCGGCGGCATACGTTTATCACCGATGATTCCGGATAGCCTGGAACAGGCTCTAACGCAGAGCTAACCCGACGCCCGAACATCGCGGAGGGCGGTCGGGCTTGAGCGCTGGATTAGACGTTGCTTGACGGCGTTAAATCGCTTCATAAATTAGTGGATATGTTCTTCAACTTCTTGCCGTTCGTCGGCTCCACCTGCGATTCGCTCGAGCACATGACGCGTCATGCCGAGCGCAAGCTCATGCTCCCCGATAAACACTTTCCCGGCCTTTTCGTTCCGAAGCAGCGCTGCCTCTACGTCGCTATGGGTGCGCACGATTGTTTCCACGTCCGGTTTGAGAGTGCGCGCGATCTCGATCATTTTTCGCGCCCCAAATGTATCCGGGGTTGCGATCACCAACATCTGCGCCCGAGCGATATGCGCCTGAATGAGCACCGCCGGCTCGGAGGCATCCCCGGAAACGGCCGGTATACCGCGCTCGCGCAGCAGCTCGACGACTTCACGGTTCTGTTCAGCCACGACGATTGGTACGTCGCGTTCGATCAACGCTTCACCGATACGCCTGCCGACGCGGCCATAGCCCACCAGTACAATATGCCCCGTAAGGCGATTCTGGTCGACAGTCATTGGAAGCTCTGCGAGCGGGTCGTCGGACCGCTCCAGGGCACGGGCAAGGTTCGAGCGGGATCGAATCCGGGCTTGCGCTTGAGACGAACGGCAACAAAACCGAGAATCAGAGCAAGTCCGAGAGCAGCGGCAATGGTGGTGATCAGGCTTACGCTATGCAGCGGCACGTATCTTTCCTCGTTTCACCCGACTATTCCTGACTCATCGCCCCGCCGACCTTGTCGGTCACGATCCCAAACGCAAATGCGCGCCCGACCTATGTAGCAACAAGCGCTGATGAGGACACACATCAACATGGCCGCAATAGCGACCGTTGACATATGGCCCCCGCGGTACTCGGCCACCCAGCCCACCCTGCCTCGGCTCATCGCATTGATTTACGCCCGTTCCCTGACTCCTACCAGCTCGTCGTGTACGAGGCCTTCGTAGCCTGACGACTTGCATATCGCCTATGTCCGCCGGAACTTCGGGAGCTGCCTCATCCCATACCACAAGCGTGGGCAATCGCTCTGCGGGCACGAGCGAGGTTGAGCACGTCAGACTCGCCGTTGCCCAGACCCCATTTCAAGACGTCGCCGTGCACCTGAACCACCGGTGGCGATCCCGCGAAGCCCGCTTCAACGGCGAGGGGGGCCGGGTCACCCGCTGGCCCCTTACAGACCTCACGCGCGACAGCCTCGGAGAGCAGCAGATCGCGCGCAGGGTCGAGCAGCAAGTCCAGCGGCCCTGATTTCGCCAGCACAATGAGCCAAGCATTCAGCACCAGGTCTCACGCGCCATGGCGGCTCACGCCCGCCGCCTCGCGTAACTCCTCCAATGTGTCCTGAAACGGTGCGACGACGTAACGCCCGAGCACATCGATGAATTCACTACGCGACAGACCAGAGACCTGGGCCGCGCGGCCTTGGTTCACGATTCCCATTTCGTACCAGTTCACGGCGGCGGCAATACGCAGCTCGCGGGTGAATTCTGCGGGGTCCCTGTGGAGGCGAGCGAGCGCGCCGTCCTCAACTTCGAATGCGATATGAGCCATGATCCTCTCCTCGAAAAAACCGAAACGTATAACTCCCTAGTCCTGTAGGCCGGGTTGAGGAACGAAACCCAGCACATGGCGTGGACATGCCCGGATTCGCTCGCCTCACCGCGGCCTAGTTCAGCCGTGTGCGATTGATACAGTCTGAGCCGGATATGCCGCTTTGACCTGTCTTACGAAGGATTCGCCTCCCTCCGGCCACCATATTGCGGCTTCCTCCAGGTTGCGCGCGGCATCATCGGGTGCTAAACCAGCGCTAGAGCCTGCCTAGGCAGAAGTTTGGTCTTCGACGATGGTGGGCGATGGCAAGAACCTGAATGCTATCGCCCACATGGCGAAAGATGATGTTGAATGGAAAGCTTCTCCCAACGCGGCCTTTCGGATCGACGGCGCCAAGGCGACTCGGTAACGATCCGGCGCTGCACAAACTGCAATGATGGCAGTGCGAAAGGCCACATGGTAGCGACGGCCAAGACCAGCCAGACGTGCCTCATAGAATGCGACTTGCTCTGCATGTTCCGCAGCCGCTTCGGAATGAAGCCAGTAGTTCACTTCAAGAGAGACTGAACTCTCTGTTCCAATTCCTCAGCCGAGACCAACTTAGCAAGGTCCTGATCAATTTCGTCAGCTCGACGTTGCGCTTCCACGAGCCAGAGCTGCTCGACCTCCGATTCAGAGAGATCGTCGAGGCTGGCCAGCAGCCGATACACCAACCGAGCCCGCTGCTGAAGCGGTAGGTGCAGCGCCTCTTGTTCGATTGAGATGAAGTTCATGGACATAGTATAGGGAGCCTCTAAAAATTGTGATGAAAGCCTATACTGCCGCGGCATGTTACAAGGGATTTCACTATCCAGGCCGATTTTGGAGCAGCATCAGGGATCTAGATCGGCCTTTTTGAGGGGATCATCC
>JALZID010000152.1 GCA_030860485.1 Pseudomonadota bacterium
CGCCGCCGAAGATCACCGCCAGCTCAGTTCTCAGCCATCGCCCTGTAGTGCAGACCTAGGGGGGTCCCTATGAATGATATCAATCACTTAGGACCTCGGTACCCCCCGAATCGGCTAAGTCGGGTTAAACCAGCGAGAGGATTTGCGCCCGCACGACCCCTCGAATGTTTTTGCAAGTTAAGAGGTTGGCAGAAGCGCCCGAAAATGGCCTGGGTTGATGAAGATCAGTGACCGTAGCTATCAGATGGGGCGCTTCTTTAAGTCGGTTCACTTAACGCGCTGCGCGTATGCAGCATGAGGTGATCGGCCCATGCCGACACGGATAGAAGGTTGTGGCAGGCACTTTTGCCTGCACGCTTCGGATAAACCGGCCAACCAAACGACGTCCATGATTGAGGAGCATATTGGTAAGTTAGCGCTGATCCGATGGGCCGGAGTTATTCACCCTTTGTCCACCGACTACGATTGAGAGAAAGTCTTCGTCCGTGGACAAAGCGTGAATAACTCCGGCGGACACCTTCTCGGCACATGCGGATAGGAAAACAGCCACAAAAGATTAAAAATGATCTGGCGCCGGGGCTTGACAACCGGGCCCTCATAGAAGGCCATTTGAAGTCGGTCGAAGGCCAGCCGTCGGGGCGGTGCCCGGGCGGACAGGCCGAGATGGGTGAGGATCTTGGCGATCACGGGCGGATCTTCGATGGCGGCGATGATCGTCAAGGTACCGCCGCTACTCGCGGACACTGCGCGATGTCGATATCGAATACCCGCTTGAGCAACTGGGCAAAGCTCAGGCGCACCGGCGCCGAGGGATGGGGCGCGTCAGCGTGAACCGCTGCAGCGTTATCTCGTGCCGCCATCAAACCTCACGCAGCCCATCCGAGGGCTCGATACGGGCGGCGCGGATGCCGCCGAGCACGGCGCCGAGGAGGCTCGCCATCAAGGTCAAGAACAAGGCCACGAGGAAGTGCCGGGGCATGAGAAAACAGATGGACTGCCCGGCCGCGAGATCGGCCGCCAACATGCGGTTGATGACCTGTTCGAGGAGCCAGGTACACGAACACCGCGCCGAGCCACCCGAGGACCGCGGTGAAGAGCGCGCGGAAGTCGGGTAGAGCATGATCCCCCCGCCGCGAAACCCGAGCAGGCGCAGGACCGAGAGCTCGCGGCGCTTGCGATCGGGTGTTGGCCAAAAGGCTCGCGCCGAGCGACAGGGAATAACCCGCCATCCCGGCGGTGGCGATGACCCAGAACAAGAGCGCTAGATTGCGCGTATAGGAAGGATAAACCGTCGTCAACTATCGGGATCTGAGCCGATTGAAACGTCCTGAAGAGCGGCGTCGGCCTCTTCCATGGGGATGCGATGGCCTTCGTCGAGCCAGGCTCCGAGGTCGATGAGCCGGCAGCGTTCGCTGCAGAAGGGTCTCCACGGGTTGTCGCCGCGACTGCTCGCCGGCCCTCCGCAGTGCGGGCAGCGCAGGCTCACAAGAGGCAGCACTGCAGACCGAATTCGATGTCGCGGGTCGTCTGTGTCGGCCGAGCCGTGGTCTTGGGCTGCTCCAGAAATCGTACGGTGAAGCGGTGTCTCCCGGCGCTGATTTCCGGAAACAACCGGGCCTCCGAGGGCAGGTGTATCCGGATGAGTTGGCAGGTGGCGCCGGCCTCGAGCGACTGCTGGTGGAATCCCCCCAGGGCCACGAGCCTGGCGAGGTCGCTGCAGTCTCGCACGGCCTGCAGAACCGCGAAAATGCCGTCTCGCATGGCGCGCAGGTCCACGACCCAGCGCTCGAGGTCGAGCACCCGGTGCTCGGGTGCTCGGTTCAACCAGTAATGGAAGGCCGGCAGGTCGAAGCTGCACGTGCCCCCTTGGATCGCGATGCGCTGGCGCACCGCCCTCACAAGCTCGTCCTGGCGCACCGTCTGGCCCGGTTGATGGCCCGGGTCTTTGATCTGCTTGAGCACACCCTCCAGGCGCACCAGGGTCTCGTTCAGGCGCTCCGAATCGACCCGAGGGTTGCTGCGCAGTCGCGCGAAGGTGGCCGCCTGGCGCTCGATCTCCTTGATGAGATCGCCCTTGATGTCGGAGCGCCACAGGAGATCGGTGACATCGATGATCGCCGCGATGGCGGCCCGGCTATCGCCCTCGGAGACGCCCTCGACCTTGTCCCATAGTGCGCGGAAGAGGTGCTCCAGGCGCAGGAAGGCGCGCATGCGCTCGTTCAACGGCTGTTCGTAGACGACCGTCGCGCCGCCTGGCGGGCAGTCGGTGTGCATCTCTCTGGGAGCCAATGTTACTCGGTAAAGAGTGGGTCCCACGCTACGCGGCGCTCTTCGGCCCACTGCCATCGGCACCCGTGGGCGAGCCGCCGTTCAGACGGAAGCGCCGGCCCTCGTGCGGCCCGCTTGCAGGTAGCGCGCGTGCAGCCCCGAGACTTGCGCGCTCAGGGTGCCGATATCCGCCGTATTGACGATGACGTCGTCGGCCAGCCTGAGGCGTTCCTCCCGCGAGGCCTGTGTCTGCATGATCGCTTCGGCCTCCCCGGCTGTCAAATTGTCGCGCCGCCCGACGCGCGCCAGTTGCACGTCTCGCGGGGCATCGATGACCACGACGCGGTCGAACAGCCGCGCCTGGCCCGTTTCGGCGAGGAGTGGGATGCACAGGATGCAGTAAGGCGCTTCGAGGGCACGGGCGCGTACCTGCATCTCATGCAGGATCCTGGGGTGCAGGATGTCCTCGAGCTGCCTGCGGGCCGGGGTGGACCGAAAGACGAGGGCCCGCAGCCTGGCACGGTCGAGCCGACCGTCCGCCCCGAGAAGATCGTGCCCGAAACGTTCGACGATGGCCTTGAGCGCCGGCGCGCCGGGTTCCACCAGCTCGCGGGCTATGAGGTCGGCGTCGAGCACCGGGGCACCGAGGGACGCGAAGATCGCGCAGGCCGTAGACTTGCCCGTGCCGATGCCGCCGGTCAACGCCACCAGGAGGGTCATGGTGAGCCGATGAAACCCAGGTAGCTCTCCGTCAGGTTTGCACCCCAGATCAGCGTGATCCAACCGGCGCCGGCCAGATAGGGACCGAACGGCATCGGAAGGTTGCGGTCCCGGCCTCCGCTGGCGATCAGCCCGATCCCGACGATCGAACCCAATACGGAGGAAAGGATCACGATGGCCGGCAGGGCCTGCCATCCCATCCATGCCCCGAGCAGGGACAGGAGCTTGAAGTCCCCGTGCCCCATGCCCTCCTTTTTGGTGAGCAGCTTGAAAGCGTGGTAGACCAACCACAAGCAGAGATAACCGGCGATAGCCCCGATCACGCTCGCTTCGAGTGAGGTGAAGACGCCATAGAGGTTACAGGCGATGCCGAGCCACAGGACCGGCAAGGTGATGGAATCGGGGAGGTACTGCGTGTCAAAGTCGATGAATGCGAGGCACAGGAGGGCGAAGGTCAGGACGGCGGCCGCCAGCGCTTGGACACCACAACCGAAGTGCCATGCGACGACGGCCACGAGCACCGCGCTCGATACCTCGACGACGGGATAGCGCCACGAGATCCGACCGTGGCACGCACGGCACCTGCCGCGCTGCCACAGAAAGCTCAAGACCGGGAGGTTCTCGATCGGGGAGATGACATGGCCGCAATGCGGGCACTCGGAACGCGGGCGGCTCAGAGAATAGCGCTGTTTCGCCGGCAGAGCCGGGGCAGCGACGCCGAGGACGTCGATACACTGCGCGCGCCAGTCCTGCTCCATCATCTTGGGCAGGCGATGGATGACGACGTTGAGAAAGCTGCCTATAAAGAGCGCTAGGACCGTGAGGACGACGATGAATACCCCTGGGTCCAATTGATTACAAGTGAGCATAGAGAGGGACGCAGGCTCGCCGGGCTCGTGGCAGTTTGGGGAAGCTCGGGGGTGCCGGCCGAGCGGCTCATGGGCTGAGCCGCCGGGCACGGCGCCGTGAGGGCCATCGAGTCCCGTAACTATAGTGGTTGCGCTTTGGGCCGGCAAGCCTCGCGGTAACGCCCCGGGACGGCGTTGCCGCACCACACGGTTGAACGGATGAGCGGCTGGACGGGGCCGTCAGACCACCTGGCCCATCTTGAAGATCGGCAGGTACATGGCGATCACCAGACCGCCGATGATGATCCCGAGCACCGCCATGATGATGGGTTCGAGCAGGCTGGTGAGCGAATCCACGGCATCATCGACCTCCTGCTCGTACCAGTCGGCGACCTTGCCCAGCATAGCATCGAGCGCCCCCGATTCCTCACCGATGGCGACCATCTGCACCACCATGTTGGGGAAGATCCCGGTGTCTCGCATCGCCGCCTGGAGTTGCGATCCGGTCGAAATCTCGTCCCGCATCTTGAGCGTCGCATCGTGGAAGATGATGTTGCCGCAGGCCCCGGCGACGGAGTTCATCGCCTCGACCAGCGGGGTGCCGGCCGCGAACATGGTCGCGAGCGTCCTGGAAAACCGCGCGATCGCCGCCTTTTCTATGATCCCCCCGAGGACCGGGAGCTTGAGCAGCATCCGGTCGAAGAAGTGCGCCACTGCGACCGATCGCTTCTTGGCCTTGAGGATGCCCACCACGGACCCGATGAGGATGCCGAAGATCAACCACCAGTATTCCTGGAAGTACTGCGAGATGGTGATTACGAGCCGCGTCAAGGGCGGCAGATCGGCACCGAAGCCGGAGAACAGTTGTTCGAACTGCGGGATCACGAAGATCATGAGAATCGCCGTGATGATAAAGGCCACCACGATGACCGCGGTCGGGTAGAAGAGCGCGGCCTTGATCTTGGACTTGAGGGCCTCGATCTTCTCCAGATAGGTGGCGAGCTTGTGCAGGATCGCCTCCAGGATGCCCGAGGCCTCGCCAGCCGTGACCAGGTTGACGTACAGCTCGTTGAAATGGGCCGGATGTTTGCGCAAGCCGTCGGCCAGCGCGCCGCCGGCCTCGACGTCCGATTTGACCGAGAGGATGAGGTCCTGCATCCCCTTGTTCTCGTGACCGCGGCCCACGATCTCGAATGCCTGGACGAGCGGCACGCCCGAGGACATCATGGTCGCGAGCTGACGGCTGAACACGGCGACATCCTTGGGCGTGACCTTCTTCTTGCGGACCCCGCCGAAGAGCGATCCCGGTTTCTTTCGGACCTTGAGCGGGTTGACGCCCTGACGCCGCAGCAATGCCTTGACCGTGGCATCGCTGGTGCTCGACATCTCACCCTTGACACGCCGTCCCGACCTGTCCAGGCCTTCCCATAAAAACACGTCTTTTCTGATGGCTGCTTCCGCCATGGCACTACTCCATAGTTACGGTATTGATCTCTTCGAGGCTGGTGACGCCGTCCTGCACCTTCCTGAGGCCGGACCGGCGGATATCGGGGATGCCCTCCTTGCGCGACTGATCGGCCAGCGCTATGGCATTGGCTCCCTCCATGATCAGCCGCTTCATGGGATCGGAGATGGGCATGACCTGATAGATCCCGGTCCTGCCCTTGTAGCCGCCGTTACACTGCTCGCAACCGACCGCTCGGTAGACCTTGAACGTGCGGGCCACATCCGTTTCGGTGAAACCTTCCGCCAATAGAGCATCCTTGGGCATATCCACCGCCACCCGGCAATGCACGCACAGCCGGCGCGCCAACCGCTGGGCGATGATGATGTTGATGGTCGTGGCGATGGCGAACGCGGGTATGCCCATGTCGAACATGCGGGTGATGGTCTGCGGGGCGTCGTTGGTGTGCAGGGTGGACATTACCATGTGACCGGTCTGTGCCGCCTTGACGGCGATGGACCCCGTCTCGATGTCGCGGATCTCCCCGACCAGGATGATGTCGGGGTCCTGACGCAGAAAGGCCTTGAGGGCCTTGGGAAAGGTCATGCCGCTTTTCTCATCCACTTGGACTTGATTGACACCCGGGATGTTGATCTCCACGGGGTCTTCTACCGTCGAGATGTTCACATCGCCGGTATTCAGCATATTGATGCCGGTGTAGAGCGAGACGGTCTTGCCGCTGCCGGTCGGGCCGGTGACCAGGAACATCCCGTAGGGCTTGCTCAGGTTCTTGAGGAACAGCTTCTTCTGGAAGTCCTCGTAACCGAGGGCATCGATGTTCAAGCGGGCGGCGTCGGAATCGAGGATACGCATCACCACCTTCTCGCCGTAGAGCGTGGGACAGGTGCTGACACGAAAGTCGATGGCCTTGCTTTTCGACAGCCGGAGCTTGATGCGGCCGTCCTGGGGCACCCTACGCTCGGCCACGTTCAGGCGTGACATGACCTTAATGCGGGTCGCGATCTTGTTGGCCAGGGCCACGGGTGGCTTGGCCAGCTCGCCGAGGTCACCGTCGATGCGCAGGCGGACGCGGTAGATCTTCTCGTAGGGCTCGAAATGCAGATCGGAGGCTCCTTTGCGGATGGCGTCCAGCAGCACCTTGTTGACGAAACGCACCACGGGTGCGTCGTCGATGTCGGAGTCTTCCCGCTCGTCGGGCCGCTCGTCGCTGACCTCCAGGTCATCCAGATTGCCCAGGTCGTCGCCGCCGAGCTCCGTGAGCTTGTTGTCCGAGGCCTCGAGCGCCCGCTCGATCGCCTGTGTGAGCTTGTCGTCCTCGACCAGGACGGCTTCGGTATTGAGACCCGTATGAAACTTGATCTCGTCGAGTCCCTGCAGGTTGGTCGGGTCGGAAACCCCGATGAACAGGCGATTGTCTCGTTTGAAAAGCGGGATGGCATGGTTCTTTTTGATGAGGTTGTCCGCTACCTTCTTGTTGATCTCGGGATCTGGATCGAAGGCCTCGAGATCCAAGAGGGGCACGCCGAATCCCGCCGATGCCGCCGAAGCGACGTCACGGCCGGAGGCGAGCTTGCGCCCGATGAGGAAAGGGACGAGCGCGACCTTCTCTTTGGCGGACTGTAGTACTGCCTGCCGGGCGGCATCCTCGTTGAGGAGCCCGCTCGCAACCAGTGTCCTGGCCAGGCCCGTCAAGGGGGTTTTAGCTTCGAGAACCGCCATGGTGACTTCTGTCGTTACTTCCGCCGGCAGCCTATGCGCCTGGACGCCACGATACTTGACCGTCGTAAGTTCCCGTGGGACCTGCCCCGCGGAGGCGACCCCGGCCTATCGGCTCATGGCATCCGCATTGAGGCCGACGATTCCGATCACGATGAGGGCGATACACGCGAGCCTGATCGGGGTCAGGGGCTCTTGAAACCAGAAAAAGCCGATGGCTGCTATGAGCGCGGTGCCCAACCCCGACCAGACGGAATAAGCGACACTGATGTCCATCTTCTTTAACGTCAGGGTCAGCGCGACGAAGGCGAGTGCGTAGAAAACGAATATAAGCACGGAGGGGAGGGGGCGGGTGAATCCCTGTGCCAGCTTCATGGAGGTCGTGCCGGCCACCTCGAAGACGATGGCGGCGGCCAGGTACAGCCAATGGTTCATCGCCGACTATCCTTGGACTGACTTGGCCTAGAGACGAACGCCGTAGAGACGCACGCAGATACCCGCTGGTGTCCCTGCGAGGCCTGGCGCAGGCAATGCTCGCCTTTCCGACACCCGCGCTCCGGACGCGCCCGGCGGACGCGGCTAGCGGGAGCCGCCTCCCGGCGGGGGGTCCGGGCGGGAGACCGCCCGCGCGGTGGGGTGGAGGACCTTGGACTCCGGCACGGTCGGGATGGGAACCAGCTTAGGCGCCACCGTGGCCCTGGGCGCGTTCTGCTCTTCGCCCAGACGCCCCTCCGCAGGGACACCTTCGCTCAACATGACCGTGTTCTCGTCACACAGGACCAGAGAGCTCTTCGCCAAGTGCTCGTAGACCGCACGATAGTTGACGGTCAGACTGTTGAAAAGGTCGGCGGCCTTGGAGAAGTGTTCGGTGACGTTGTGGCGGTATTCGCTGGCCTCTTGGCGGGTCTCTTCGAGCACCATACGGGTTTGCTCGAGATCCGAACGTGCTTTGACGAGATCGGCCTGGATCTCTTCGATCTCCGCCCTAAGGGTCTTGATACGCTTGACCCCGGTCGAGAACCAACGCCCGATGAAGACCCCGCACAGGAATGCCACGGCAAACCCGGCCCAGACCCACACCCAAATGTATTCAGCCCCAATATCTTCAGCCATTTAGTCGCTCCTCACGCCAGCACGGGCTGACCGGCGGCAGACCGGGCAGTGTGCGACGCCGGTCATTCTAATCACGTCGTGGCGGTTTCTCCATCATGACCCGGGCACGACGCATCCAGAAGACCATATAAAATGGATTGAGCGCGCCGGCCGGCTCCGCTACCCTGTACGCGCCGACTGTATTTTGGGACGCCGGCCTATGTGACATGAAATCGATACCCAACCAGCGGCAAGCCGGGGTGCGAGCACTCGCCATGCTGCTCCTCGCCCTTTGGCAGCCGGCAGTCCGGCCGGCTGCGGCGGCCCCCGTCGATGCCCCCGTCGATGCCCCCGTCGATGGAGATGCGCGCGATGGAGCGCCCAAGACCTTCTGGGCGTCGCCGGGCCGGTCCGTTCGCCTCGTTGACCAGGACCGACCCGCCCCACCAAACGACCATCCGGCGGCGTTGAGCGCGGCGGAGTTGCGCACAATCCTCGCCGCCCTCTCGGTGTTCGGTGGGCCGGCCTTTCTGGGGGCGGACGCGGAGCCCATCTCCGTCTTCACGGAGGACGAAGCCCGCGTGCTCGCCCAGGCCCTCGCGACCGCGCTCGCGGAGGCGCGACCGGACCAGGATGTCGCCTTTACCGTCGAAGGGGAACGCAACGCCTTCTTCTTCGCACAGGAACCGGTCACCATCGGTGGCCGGGTCTTCTATGATGATCAACGCCTGCACATCATCTTCGGCGATCTCCACCAGCCTGCCGGGCGACCCGCCCCGGACCGGCACGGGAGTGCCAAGACCGGGGAACGGCTCTACCCGGTGCGCATCGGCATGCGCGCCGGCGATATTGCCCACCACTGGCGCATCGTGCCGACCGAGGGGCAATCGTTCCACGTCGGGGCCGACACGACGCGCGGAGACTGGATCGAGATCGATGTACCGATCACGCTTGCGGCACTGCGCCGCAGGCAGAGCGGTGTGGGGCCTCCTCCCAAGGCCGTCGAGCAACCCCGGTCCGAGGCCCGCCGGCTCGATCTCGAACGCCGGCAGGAGCGTCAGCAGGCGGCTCGCATGCGGCAGTCGCTCCGCGACATCCAAGGTGGGGCAGACGATTCAGCACTCCTGCGGAGGCGCCTCGCGACCCTCGAGGAGCTCAAGAACAAACGCCTCATCACGCCCGAGGAATACGCGAAGCGACGCCGGGCGATGCTCCTCGGCCGGTAGGATCGGAGCGCCCGGGGCGCAGAGCCACGCCCGGAGAGGCATGCCGTACGCGCCATGATCGGCACCGCGATGTCAGTGCTGGGTGGGCCTCAGGTACTCAATCTCCGGGTCCACGACCGCGGCCCCGAGCTCGATGGAAAACTCCTCCGCAGGCATTGACGCGGCGTCGGCGATGCCAGCATCGTTGCGGGCCGTGATGAGCGTCCAGTAACCGAGCATGTTGGTACGGGTTTGATCGATCACGTCGAGCCGGGTGTCCTCGATGAAACCCTCGAGCGACATGTCAGGATGAAAGCCGAGCAGCTTGGACAGCGGCGCGAGCACCCGCTCCATCCCCGCGATCAATCGATTGCGGCTCTGGAAGTGGTTCAGAAAGTACATCTGGCCGCCCGGCTTGCAAACCCGGCGCATCTCGTTGACCAGGCGCACCGGGTTCGGTACCACCGAAGCGACGTAGATGGCCGCGACCTTGTCGAAGGCGCGGTCTTCGAACTGCATGCGCTCAGCATCCATCTCCCTGAGATCCACCACATGGTCGAGCCGCAGGCGTTGCTTGCGCGCACGCGCACGCTCGAGCATTTCCGCTGAAACGTCGATCCCGGTTACGTACACGGATCGGGGATAGAGGCCGAGGGACAGTCCGGTACCCACACCGACCTCCAGGATGCGTTCTCCGGACCGGCAGTCCATCTGTCGGATCGCGGCTCGCCGCCCCTTTTGCATGACCGGTCCGAAATAGAGGTCGTAGAAACCGGCATAGCGCCGGTAGGCCTTGCGTACCGCGTCGATGTCCAGCCTGAACGCCCCGGTCTTGCGCAGCCGCCGCGATACCGGAGCCATCTTATGATTCGTTCGCATGTAGTCATCCTCGAAGCGCCGACCGGGTCACCGCTCTATCAACCGGTGTATCTGGGCTCGCGCCTCTCGTCGGACGCCGACTAAAGCGCCGGCGGCGCGTCCATCGAGTCCGCTCGAGGCTATAGCTTGTGTAAAGAGGGGCGCCGCCGTCTTGTTGTTGTCCTGGTGTCGTCGCCGGCGGGAGCCATGCAGCCCGACGGCGACTCATCGTTCTCGTTTGGAACTGCTAATGATGGCGGTGGAAGCACCCGATTGCAATGGGCGCGTGCGGCGCACGGTGTGCGCTCGCTCTCGGGCAGCCGCTGGTCGGGCTTGGCGCACTGAGCGTCGGCGCGCGGCGATCGTGCGCCGCATCGGCGGTGGCGCGCGCTATCCCGTCTCCGACGCCGCGTCCAGCGGCGGCGCCGGGGATCTGGGCCAGACGCTGAGCAAGGCCTTGACCAGCGTCGCGAGCGGGATCGCGAAGAACACCCCCCAGAAGCCCCAGAACCCTCCGCAGATCAGGACCGCGACGATGATGGCCGCGGGGTGGAGATTGACGGCCTCCGACAACAAGAGCGGTACGAGCAGATTGGCATCCAGCACGTGGATCAGCGCATAGCCGCCCATGAACCACGCGAAGTCGGTGCTCCAACCCCACTGGCCGTAGCCGGCGAAGGCGACCGGCACGGTGACGACCACGGCGCCCACGAACGGTACGATCACCGATATCCCCACCAGCACCGCGAGCAGCGCCGCGTAGGACAGGCCCAGGAACACGAAGAAGATGTAGGTGGCGGAGCCGACGATCAGGATCTCGATGAACTTGCCGCGCACGTAGTTTCCGATCTGGTCGTCCATTTCCCGCCACACGCGCACCAGGATACCGCGATCGCGGGGTAGGAAACCCCGTGCCCAGGCCATGATCACCAGCTTGTCCTTCAGGAAGAAGAACACCAAGAGCGATCCCAGGAGGACATAAGCGAGCGCAGTCATGATGGCGGGGATCGATGCGAGCGAGGAGGACAGGACGTTCTGGCCGAAGTCGGCCATGCCGCGCCGGATCACCACCGTCAGATCCACGACGTCCTGGGTCGATACGAACCCCGGAAAGGCCTCCGGCATCCGCAGGAGCAGTTGCTGCCCATCGTTGATGAGCCGCGGCAAACCCTGCACATAGTCGGCGACTTGGTGGTAGAGGAGCGGGATGAGGCCCAGCATCAGAAACACGACCGCGGCCAGAAACAGTGAAAACACACAGGCCACCGCGAGGAGCCGCGGGATCCTCATCCTCTCCATCTGGGCGACCAGCCCCTCCAAGAGATACCCGATCACGATCGCGGCCAGCAACGGGGCCAGGGTTTGGCCCATCAAGAAGATGACCGCGAACGAGAGCGCCAGAAACACCGCGAGAAGCACGGCCTGCGGGTCGGAAAGATACCGCCGGTACCAGGTGAGCAGGAACTCGATCATGGGCGCAGCGTGACACGCATGCGGGAGTTTGGGTCTCGAATACCGCAGGACTCGGCCTCACGTGATCGGGGCCGGCTGCACGCCTGAGGATATATCAACCGGTGACGGTTTTCAGCAACAAAGAGAAGGTCCCCCACGGCTGGTACAATGCCATGCTCATGGGGTGGTGGGGCACGATCGTCGGGGGGGCTTTCGGCTTCCTTTTGGGCGGACCGCTAGGCGCGGTGCTCGGGGCGGCGCTCGGGCACAACGTCGATCGGGGTCTGGACCGGCCGTTCGGCGGCCCCGCGCGGAGAGCACCGGGATCGCGCGAGGAGATCCAGACCGCCTTCTTCACGGCGACCTTCTGCATCATGGGCCATCTCTGCAAGGCCGATGGGCGGGTCTCGCCCAACGAGATCGGTCTCGCGCGCCTGGTCATGGCGCGCATGGACCTGTCGCCGGATCAGGCGCGCGCCGCCATGGGTCTCTTCAACGAAGGTAAGTCGCCGGGCTTTCCGCTCGAGGAGATCCTGGGCCAGCTCCGTCACGAGGTTCGCGGCCGGCGGCGCCTGTTGCGCCTGTTCTTGGAGATCCAGCTCGCGGCAGCATACGCCGACGGGGCCGTGGGCACCGCCGAGGAGCGCATCCTGCTCCATATCTGCGATCGCCTCGGGTTCTCGCACCTCGAGTTTCGGCAACTGGAGGCCATGGTGCGTGCCGAGGGTCGCCATCGCCGGCAGGCCAGGCCCGAAGCCCCCCCGCCGCGTTACGGGCTCGAAGATGCCTATGCCATCCTCAACGTCCCGGAGAGCGCGAGCGATGACGAGATCAAAAAGGCCTATCGAAGGCTCATGAGCCAGCACCACCCCGATAAGCTCCTGGCCCAGGGGCTGCCGGAGGAGATGATCAAGGTCGCGACCGAAAAGACCCGGGACATCCGTGGCGCCTACGAGCGCATCCGCGAGGCGCGCGGATCCTAGATGAGGTTCCTAGATGAGATGAATCGGCGGCGGACCGGCATCGACTACCGGCGCCTGACCAGCGATATAGAGACCTGGGCCCAGGAGTTGGGCTTTCAGGGGATCGGCATCAGCGGCGTGTCGCTGCCGGAGGACGAGGCCAGGCTCAGGGACTGGCTCGAGCGCGGCTTCCACGGCGCCATGGACTATATGGAACGCCATGGCACGAAGCGCTCCCGCCCGGCCGAGCTGATGCCGGGGACCGTACGAGTGATCGCGGTGCGCATGGATTACCTGCAAGAGCCGATGGCGGGCGCGCGCGCGGTGCTGGCCGATCCCCGGCTCGGCTACGTGTCACGCTATGCGCTGGGACGCGACTACCACAAGGTTCTAAGGGGCCGGTTGCGTCGCCTCGTATCCCGGATCGAAGAGGTCGCCGGACCATCGGGTCATCGGGTCTTCACCGACAGTGCCCCGGTCCTAGAGAAGGCCCTGGCCCGGAACGCCGGTCTCGGATGGATAGGCAAGCACTCGAATCTCATCAGCCGCGATCGCGGCTCGTGGTTCTTCCTCGGGGAGGTCTATACCGATCTGCCCCTGCCCGTAGACCCACCGCAGGGCCGCGGGCATTGCGGCCGCTGCATGGCCTGCATGGCGGTGTGCCCGACGGCGGCCATCGTCGCCCCCTATCAGGTCGACGCGCGCCGGTGCATCTCCTACCTGACTATTGAGCTCTGCGGCCCCATCCCCGTGGCGCTCCGGCCGCTCGTCGGCAACCGCATCTACGGCTGCGACGATTGCCAGCTCGCCTGCCCTTGGAACCGCTTTGCACGGTTGAGCTGCGAGCGCGATTTCGCCCCCCGCCACGGCCTCGACGCGCCACGGCTCACCGACCTGTTTTCTTGGAGCGAGACCGAGTTTGGCAAGCGCACCGAGGGCTCGGCCATCCGCCGGATTGGTTATTCGGGCTGGTTGCGCAATGTCGCCGTGGCGCTGGGGAACGCCCCGACCAGCCCCGCGGTGGTAGAGGCCCTGGCGAGCCGTGCATCCGATCCCTCGGATCTGGTGCGCGAGCACGTGCAGTGGGCGCTGTCCCGGCATGGCGCGTAGAGCGCCTGAGCTCATGGCCTGAGGTCGTCGAATAATTCGCGCGCCGCTGGGAAGCGTTGCTCCAGCCAGCGCGCGAGCCCCGGATCGCTGCCGAGCGCCCCGATCCCGTGGGGGGCGACCGCCACCCCGCCGAGCGCATACATCCCCGAAATCGCGAGGCCCCCGATCGCGAGGCCCCCCGATCGCGAGGCCCCCGATCGCGAGGTACACCGCGACAGCCACCCCGCCCAGCACGGCGCCCCCTGCTGCGATCCCGCCTATCGCCAGCACCCCGAGGCCCATCCCGCCGAGCGCCAGGCCCCCCGACCGCGATCCCGCCGATGGCCCACGAACCCCGACCGCCACATTGCCGACCGCGATCACCCCCTTTGGCTACGCGCGGGCGGCTGGTGTCCGGGTCCAGCCCTTGCGCGACGTGGATCAAGGGCCACCCGAAGACCTGCGCCTTGGAGCGTATTCGCTAACCCCAGTAACGCGGGTAGCAAGCGGGGGGCGCCCGTCCAAGAACTCGCCGCAGTAGCGGCACTTGATGGCCTTTTCCTGGATGGCCTCGGCGCAGAAAGGGCAGGTCCTCACGGCGCATCCATCGTATCAGCCTGATTTCGGCGTGTCACACCTCGGCGGCGGGGCGTTCTGCGTCGTGGAGATCCCGCTCGGACCCCCGGCGATCGTACGAATTATGCGCCCCCGCCCGATTTCGCCTCGCATTCGGGGCCCGGATCGACGCCCGACAGGGCGTTAATGAGCGTCGCGGGCCGGGCCGCTAAGCACCGCGGCGCGGGACCGTCTCTCGCTGTTTCTCAAAAGACACAACGAGGGCATAATCACATGAGTGTCGCCGCTTACACGATGCTGGTCCTGATCGGGGTTCTTTGCATCTACGCCGTGCTCACCTACAACCGGCTGGTGACCCTGCGGAACCATGTGCAGAAGGCCTGGAGCAACATCGATATCGTGCTGAAGCAAAGGCACGACGAGCTACCCAAGCTCGTGGCGGTGTGCCGCGAATACATGAGATTCGAGCAGGAGACGCTGGAACGGGTCATCGCGGCGCGCAGCCGGGTCGCGGAGGCGCGCGAGCGGCGCGACGTGGACGCGCTCGGTGCCGCGGAAGGTGCGTTGCGCACGGGGCTGGGGCAGCTCTTCGCCCTGGTCGAAAGCTATCCCGCGCTCAAGGCCAACGATAACTTCCAGCACCTTGCGGCGCGCATCACCGGCCTCGAGGACACGATCGCGGACCGCCGCGAGTTTTATAACGAGTCGGCCAATACCAATAACATCGCGCTCGAGCTGTTCCCGGACGTCTTCATCGCCCGGACCTTCGCGTTCACGGCGTTCAAGCTCCTGTCCTTCGATCGCGCGGAGACGGAGGACGTGGACGTGCGCGCCTTGCTGCAATCCTGATCGACCGTGATCACGATGCTGGGCGAGCTGCATCCTCATCTCCGCCGGGCACTTCTTGCTGTTCGGGGTGGCCTATGCGGTGAAGCAGCCCCTCTACCAGACCGGCGCGCTCGCGCTCGTCGGCGTTTGCAGCCTGATCGCGTGGCTTGCGGCTTTGCGGCGTTATCGACTGGTCGCCGATACGCCGACCTCCCTCGTCGCCAGCGCCGCTCAGGGCTATGTCGAGCTCGTGGGGCGTTGCGAGTTGCACCCCGGCAGCCCAGCGCTCGGCTATCTTTCGGGTCCTCCGTGCGTGTGGTATCGCTGTGCCGTCTCTCGCCGCACGAGCGAGGGCTGGTCTTCGACTTCACGCGAGCGCAGCTCCGACACCTTCCTATTGCGGGACGCGTCGGGGACCTGTGTCGTCGATCCGGACCACGCCGAGGTGACGGGGGCCGGCAAGCGCTCCTGGACTCAAGGTGAGTACCGCTACGACTTCGACTACCTGGCACCTGGCGATCCCCTGTATGCCCTGGGCGAGCTGGCGACTCGGGCGGGACGCGAGGGCCTTTCGATAGGCGCGCAGAGGTCGGGGTCCTGCTGACGGAGTGGAAGCGCGACCCGACCAGCCTCAGGGAGCGCTTCGACGCCGATCGCGACGGGGAGGTGACCCTCGCGGAATGGGCCAAGGCCCGGGACGCCGCCGAACGCGAGGTCGATCGGTGCCACCTGGAGTCCGGCCCGTCTGCGACACTCCATCTCTTACGTGTCCCGGCCGATGGCCGGCCGTACTCTTAGTGAACCGCGATCCGCTGGCCCTCGCCCGTGGCTTCCGGTTCTGGGCCTGGCTGCACGTGGTCGTGCTGATCGTGGCCGTCGTGGCGGTCTTGGTGTTATTGTGCCTCGCCGATGCGCCGGGGCACTGAAACACGGACCTCACGGACATCGTGCACCTCGATTCGAACCCAGCCCCACGGCGCTTTGTACTGGCCGAATGATCTTGCTATCTTTGCCGAGCGTGTCAGTCCTCGCGAGGGTGCCATGGAGACAGCCAGGCCGTGCTCAACGGGATCGTGGCTTGGGGTATCGAGGCCTGCGTTCCAGCCCATGCCATCACGACCCTGCATTACCTCGTGAGCAAGTATCAGAGCAAGAACGCCGCAGCCACGTTAATCATCCGTCATCCGTGAATTTAGGAGTGGGACCATGGAACTAGAAAAGACCGCCCAAGCCCTCGTGGCCCCCGGCAAAGGCATCCTGGCGATCGACGAAAGCTTCCCGAGCATCAAGAAGCGCTTCGACTCGATCGGGATCGAGTCCACGGAAGAGACGCGCCGGGCCTACCGGGACCTTCTCATCACGACGCCAGGGATCGGCGAGCATATCAGCGGCATGATCCTGTTCGACGAGACTATCCGCCAGGCCACGGCTGCCGGCGTGCCGTTTCCCCGAGCACTGGAGGCGGCGGGCATCATCCCCGGCATCAAGGTCGATCAAGGCGCCAAGGACATGGCCTTGCACCCGGGCGAGAAGATAACGGACGGGCTAGACGGCCTGCGAGAGCGCTTGGTGGAGTATCGCGGCCTCGGCGCGCGGTTCGCCAAGTGGCGGGCGGTGATTACCATCGGGGACGGGATCCCGACCCCAAGCTGCATCGAGGCCAATGCCCAGGCGCTCGCCCGCTACGCGGCGTTATGCGAGGAAGGAGGGCTCGTCCCGATCGTGGAGCCTGAGGTCTTGATGGACGCCGACAACACGATCGAGCGCTGCTACGAGGTCACCGAGGCGACGCTCAGGAGGATGTTCGCTGCCCTCTACGAGCAGCGGGTGGTCCTCGAACGGCTGATCCTCAAGACCAACATGGTGATCGCCGGGAAGCAGTGCCCGGTGCAGAATAGCGTAGAGGAGGTCGCTCAGCAGACCGTCCGCTGCCTGCGCAACAGCGTGCCCGCCGCCATCGCCGGCATCGTGTTCCTCTCGGGCGGTCAGAAGGCCGAGCCCGCCACCGCGCACCTGAACGCCATGCACCAGATGGGCAGCCTCCCCTGGCCGCTCAGCTTTTCCTACGGACGGGCCTTGCAAGAGCCCGCGCTCAAGACATGGTCCGGCAAAGCGGCCAATGTCGCCCTGGCCCAGAAGGCCCTCTATCACCGGTCGAAGTGCAACGGCCTCGCGAGCCGCGGGCAGTACAAGCCGGAGATGGAGCAACTAGCGGCGTGAGTCAGGCCTGACGACGGTAATCCGGTATAACGGAATTGCTTCAACGCGCGATAGCGAAAGTGAAGGGCCACGGCATCTCCTTCACCCGTATCCCACAGCCCCGACCTATCACCCGCCGCGGCGCATAGACCAGGAACACCTTCCTCCCCCAAAGCGGTACAAACGCGAAGCGCCGGGTCGCCAACCGATCGCAGCCGGAGCACACCGGCCGGCAATTGGCCCGAGGATGCACCCTCCACTTCCAGTGCGGCTCCCCTCGGCCTTCCACAAAGCGCACGGCGCCATCGATGAACGACTTGAATTTCTGCACGAGGTTGAGGATGGTCTTGGCCGGAGAACTTCTGCCTAAGGGCTAAACTTACATGGTGACCTAGAAGGTTCTACCGATTAGCCTTAGTCGGCGTATCCGACAGTTTGCTCACGCCTGAGCCTAACTTGTTAAAACAGAACGCAATAAGCTTCTGAGCCGGGCTCGGCACACAGCTTGCTGCCGACTCACGTGCCCGCAGTCACGACGAGACATGCGCGGCGGTAATCCACTTTTTTCGGAAAGAATAGGAGGAATGAACGATGAACTGGGATCAAGTCAAGGGCAGTTGGAAGCAAGTAAAAGGCAAAGCTCAGCAGATGTGGGGCGATCTTACCGATGACGAGCTCGACGTTATCGAAGGGAAGCGCGAGGAGCTCGTGGGCAAGTTGCAGGCCAAGTATGGTTATACGAAGGAGAAAGCCGAGGAAGAGGCTGACGGCTGGGTCAGACGGTTGTAACTAGGAAAAGGTAAATCGGGAAGGAGAATCGACGCTGCCCAGAGAGCACGGCAACGACCATTGAGCATGCTGCTCCATGCTGACGAGGAGAAATCTGGAGGGTGACGATGAAGCAGACAGGCGATATCTATCGGTGCACGAATCCCGGTTGCGGCTGTGAAATGAAGGTGACACAAGACCCGAAGCCGGGTGGAGGTGGCAATGCGCCTCCGCGCTGCTGTTGCGGGATGGAGATGAAGAAGATTTCTTAGATTTCTTATTAGAGGGGGTGATCATGAGAGACGAGACAGGCACCGAATATCGGGGCCTCAGCCGAGTGCTTCACAAGCACTCCACGACGCTGAAAATGCAGGAAGGGAAGATGGGTTACCTTCTCCTGTGGCTGGTGGGGATACCAATCCCGATCCTGCTCCTAATCTTCCTCCTGCGGGGATGCAATTGACAATCGATAGGGCATTCCGGCGGTCATCGGACGCCGGAATGGGATTAGAAGCAGAGACCACTGAGCTCGGAGTGAGGCGATGACATTAGGAACCATACTGCTAATCGTGTTAATTGTGCTTCTGATCGGGGCGGTCCCCACTTGGCCGCACAGCAGCACATGGGGCTACGGCCCGAGCGGCCTATTGGGCGTGGTGCTGCTCGTCGTGCTCATCTTGTTGCTCGTGGGCAGGATCTAGCCGAAGCGGGAGTCGCTCAACCCACGGTAGCGCCGCGCAGTTTTGGGAAGGGCGAGGGCTACTTCCAGACCTCGACCACCGCGACCTTCCCACGGACGGCCGTCTTCGCTCTCCGCCGCCTGCCAAGTCGCGATATGGGCCGCCTGCCAAGTCGCGATATGGTAGGAGACGTCGCCATTGGTCGCGGGGTATTCGTAGAAGCCGATGCCGGCGTCCTGGTATCGCACCTCCTTGGCTAGCCGGCGGAGCGTCGGGACCGCCGTGTAGCGCTCGTCACGGAAGAAGTTGCGGCCGATTTCGCTGGCGTCGGGGCCGTGGACCAGCCGGCCGTCGCTGTCGAGGATCCAGACGGTGGTGGGCGCCTCGGCATGACTGTCCGGACGCACCAGATCCGCGAAGAATCGCGGCGACAGCCCGGTTTCGGCGGGACTTTTGGCCAGCGCCGCGCTCAGTGTCCTGGCGACGGTGCCGGCTTGCAGGAGGTTGTGGTCGGCGATGCGTGTGATGTTGGCGAGCGCCGAGTCGGCGCGCGCACGGACCGCCACTGCCGAACCTTCGGCCGCTTCGGCAGCGCGCCGGGCCCGGTGCGCGTCACGGCCGAAATCGACCGCGAGACCGGCGCCGACGAGGACGGCGGTGATGGCGACTACGCCGGCGATGACCGCCATCTTGTTACGGGCGACCGAGCGACGTAGGAGTTCGGCGCGGGAATAGGCATAGGTGCTGACCAGCCGTCCGTCCCGGTAGGCACGCAGTTCGGCGGCGAGTTCGCCGGCATCCCGATACCGCACGGCCTGGTCTTTCCTCATGGCCTTGTCGCAGATGGCGACGAGCTCGGGCGGCGCCGGCGCGGCGCGCAAGGGCATGGGCTCGGGCGAGCCGAGCCGAGCCGAGCCGACTAGGATCTGGTAAAGGATACAGCTGAGTGCGAAGACACCGGTCCGCGGATCGATGTCCCCGAATGCGGGATCGAGCTGCTCGGGTGCCATGTAGGCGGGGGTGCCCATGATGGCGCCCTGGCGGGTGAGATCGGCGGGCCTCTCTTCCGTGATCCGCACCGTGCCTGCGGCCGCCGTATCGGCCTCGGCCGCGATCTTGGCGAGGCCCCAATCGAGGAGGATGGTTTCACCGAAGGCCCCCAAGACGACATTGCCGGGCTTGAGATCGCGGCGCACGACGCCCCTGGAATGGGCGTAGGCCATGGCCTCGCAGATGTCGATGAAGCTACCAAGGAGCTGCAGCCGTTTGGCCAGCGCGGCCTCGGGACGGCCGGCGGTGCGGGCCGCGAGGGCCTTGGACAGGGTGTCGCCGCGTACCAGGCGCATCACATAGAAAGGAGACCCTTTGGAGGTGGCGCCCAGATCGTAGACGGGAACGATGCCGAGATGCTCGAGGCGGCCCGTGATCTGGGCCTCGCGCACGAAACGGGCGTGGATGCGCGGGTCCATCGGCTCGGCGTCCGCGTGCATCTCCTTGATGGCGACCTCGCGGCCGATGCGTTCGTCGAAGCCGAGGAGCACGCGCCCGACGCCCCCGGCCCCGACCTCGCCACGCAGGGAATAGTGCTCGGTGAGGCGGATCGGGGCCGGGACCTCATGGCGGTGGCTGTTCAGACGGGTGTCGAGGACGGCGTAATCGACGATCGTGGTGAGCTCGGCGGCGTTGCTTTTCATGACGGTTCCTTCAGGATGGGGTCCGGAGATACCGGTAGCGCGGATCTAGCCGCACGGCACGGTCGATGCGCCTACGTCGTCGAAAAAGCCGGTTTCTTAACTCAGGGCGGGAGGAGACCGCGAGGCTTCCCTGCCCCCGATCACGGCCTCGGCCTCGACCAGGAGGTTGGCGCGGCAGATGGCGCCGCTGAGGTAGAGGCAGCGGGCCGGGAACCTCAGGTGTTCGTCGAAGGCCGTTCGCACGGCGGGAAAATCCTCGGGGTGGCGGACATAGACCTTGAGCAGGGCCCGCGTCTCCTGAGCCGTAAGGCCGATGGGGCGGCTGGTGCCGTCGCGGAGCGAGCCGGCGGTGGCGATCACGGTTTCGATGTTGCTCAGGGTCTCGACGGCCTGGCGGTAGGGATCGCCGGGATGCCGGCTGGCGTGCCCGACGATGCTGGACGTCCCGGCGATGAACAGGTGTTGCTGGTGCCCCGCGTCGTACAGCGTGGCGCGCGCGAAGGACGGGCTGCGCGGGCCGTAGAGGGGCGGATATTTGTAGGCGCTCACCTGGCGCGGGTTCTCGACGTGCAGCCCGTGGGTCTTGCCAGCCAGGAAATAGATCTGAACAGGACCGGAGCGCGTGCCGATGGCGGTGGCCGCCGGGAGATGGCGCCGGAAGTCCGATTGCCGCAAGTCCGATACAAGTTCGGCGAAGGCCCGGTAGCGGCCCAGACAGAACTGCTGATAGCGCTCCAGACCGCCCTGTTCCCGGTTGATACCGGGAAAGTAATTCCACACCCGCAAGAGGTGCGGATAGCCGAGCGCCCGGGTCTCACCCAGGACGGCTCGGTAGCTGTGATAGACCAGCGCATCCAGGGAATCGCCCGGCGATTCGATCGCGGGGAGATGACCGAACAAGACATCGCCGTTCATCGCGAGCCGCATCCCGCCTGTGTCGAGGTCGCCCGTGTCGAGGCTGGCCTTGTCGAGGCAGGCCTTGTGGACGCAGGTGACCGGATCGCTCGTGGTCCAGCGCTCCGTTACTGGTGATCCGGCGAGCAGGGGAAGGTCGAGCTCGATGACCGGGTGCGACGCCGCTCTGTTGCGCACGTTGCTCGCACCGTAGCGGATCTCTGCGAGCACGGTGCCGCTCGCGGGAGCGGTTGGATCGTCATCGCCGAGGACGATCGCGAGCGACGGGGCCGCTGCGTCGTCGCGGACCTCGGCGGCCGGCATGCGGTCCCCGCGGGGTGGCTTCACGTCCCGACGGCGCGCCAGTCCGATCGATGCCGCCGGCGCCGGTACGCGGACCAATTCCCTCGGATCTTGAACAGGGCCGTGAGGTAGTAGCACAGCTTGAAGATGAGCACCGGGACGCGCCCCGGTGCCTGGCCGAAGGCGTTGCCCGCCAGGAGCGCGAGGACCGCCCGCTCGATGCCGAACCGGCTGCCCTCGATCAGGAACAGGTCCCGGAAGGCCGGCTGGGTGAAGCGGTAGATGAACCAGGAGAAGGTCTTGACCCCGTGGCGGACGTTGCGCTCGAAATCCCGCAGGAGGGCGGGATAGGCGGGGCTGTCGCGGAGATACGCGTCCACGACCTCGGCGCCCAGCGTGCCGCTGTTGAGCGCCAGGTGCACGCCGCTCGAGAACACCGGGTCCACGAAGGCGAAGGCATCGCCGACGAAGAGGTGGCCGGCCCCACTCATGGTCATCCGCCGGTAGGAGTAGTTGCCCGCCGTCTGGGCCCGCATGAGCGATCGGGCCTCGCGCATGCGCTCGGCGATGGGCGGGCACAGGCGAATGGTGTCCCACAGGAACGCATCGAGGCCGGTCTTGCGGGCCTTCAGATAATACGGCCAGCACACTGCTCCGACGCTCATGGTGCCGTCCTTGAAGGGGATCATCCAGAACCAGCCGTGCTCGAACCAGGCCACGCTGATGTTGCCCTCGTCCAGGCCCGCCTGCCGCGCGACACAAGCGAAATGGCTGAAGACCGCGGCGCTCTTGTGCTCGCGGTTGGGTTTCTTTCCGCCGAGCTGGGTGGACAGGAAGGTGTCGCGGCCGGTGGCATCGATGACGAACCGTGCCTCCCGGATCGAGGTCCGCCCGGCGCGGTCCTCGGCATGCACCAGCGAGGGCCGGCCCGGCCGGAAATCCACCCGTTTGACGCGCACCCCCTCGTGGACCAGGGCGCCCTTGGCGGCGGCGTTGCGGAAAAGGATCTCGTCGAACTCGGCGCGCTTCACCTGGTAGGCGTAGGGCCGCGATTCCCCCACCGCATTGGCGAAGTACACGGTGCGCGTGCGGCCGTCCTCGGGGGACAGCAATTCCGCCCCGTACTTGCGGATCCCGATGCCCTCGACGGCGTCGAGGACGCCCAGGCGTTCCAGCATGGGTATGCTGTGCGGCAGGAGCGATTCCCCAATGTGGAAGCGCGGGTGGTGGTCCTTCTCCAGTACCTCGACACGCCAGCCCTTCTCCGCGAGCAAGGCCGAGACGGTCGAGCCCGCCGGCCCCCCGCCGATGACGGCGACATCGCAACGGCTCGGTTCGCCGTATCCGGGCGTGATCGTGCCCCCGCTATCTTCTATGCTCATAGGCTTCATCGGCCTTTCCCCATAGGCCTCCCGCAGAGGTGCTACCTCGGCCGGTATTTTAACGCAAGCACGGGATCCGGCGGCCTGTACTGAGGGTGGCAGGCGGGGAAAGGAGGGGCACCCCGCCCACTGGTCAGGGTGCCTTGGAGCTTCTGCGCCAGGAGGGGCGCGAACCTGAGCCCGAGAGAGGCCGCCTGGCCCAGCACGATCCCCTCGGGCAACCCGACCCCGTCGTCGCAGACCGTGAGCATGGCCTCATCCCCGGCGAGCGCTCGTAGCCCCATCCCGCACCTCCCCCCGCCGGGGGCGCCGGGGAAGGCTTGCTTGAGGGCATTGGACAGGCGCTCGTTGACGAGCAGCCCGCAGAGGATGGCAGTGCTCAGGGGCGACCGATCGCTTCGCGCGCCGCGATTCTTCACCGGCGCTCAGCGCCGCTTGCCGCGCCATTCCTCGTTCTGGATGACATCCCCCATCTTGGCGCCGGGCCGGACCTGGCCCTGGTAGATGAGGAAGCGCCCGCCCGGCCCGCCGGGGGTCGCGGCGTGCTCGCTCCAGGTCCACACGTGGCCGCCCACCGAGTCCAGGATCACGATCTTCTCTCCCCCGAAACCGGTGGTATCGGGGACTGCCAGCATCTGATAGCGCCCATCGGCGTGGGCGGCGGGGCCGTGGACACCGGCACAGAGCAGCACGCCTGCCGCGAGGAATCGTTTCATAGGACTTGGCCTCCGAAGTCGGTTTATTGGTTGATGGTGGGGGGATATCGGCGCTGCACCGGGCGAGTGCAGGGGGTGGCGTCATGACACGCCGGACTTCGCCACGACAAATCCGATCGGAGATCGGACGAGGGGTGCCCGGCATCGGGCACGGGCCGTGGCCGCGCGCTTTGCGGCCGGCGCACGAGCCGCTACCACCCCACTGTTCCGGGGGACTGCATCCGCGAGACCTTAGACGACACGGTGCGACAGTCCCTGCACGAGGACGCGGGCGGGGGCGATCTGACCGCGGCCCTGGTCCGAGAGTCTCTGTGCTCCGTGGCCCACGTGCTCTCTCGGGAGCCGGCCGTCTTGTGCGGCACGCGCTGGTTCAACCACGTCTTCCAAACACTCGACCCCAGCGTCCGCATCGAATGGCGGGCCCGGGACGGGGACGAGATCGAGGCCGGACACGCGCTCTGCCCCTGTCCGGATCGGCGGGGCCCCCGGCCAATCCAGGGATGGATGCGTTACCCCCTACGGCCCAAACGGGCTCTTACCGCCCCCCGCGCGGGCCCCCGAATCGCCGGCCGGGCCCCTCCGACGTTACCGCCTGTTGCAAAACAGCATTGACCCTCCCATCCTTTTTAGTCATTGCAAACAGGGTACAACAATCTCACGCCAGCAGTTTTTCAGACCCTGCCAACGCAAGCGCCTCGTTTACCCCATCTTCGATCATAGAGGTTCTTGCATCGCGGAGCATCTTTTCCACTGGGTTATCGGTCGACAGGCTATCCTCACCCATGATCTCGATCGCTTCTCGTGCCAAATTGAATGCTGTTTCAGTCGCTAAGATTTTGGATGCCATACCGTATATGCTCCAGTCGATTATTCCGCTCCCTGGTTTATGCTTTTGCACAATTGCTTTCATTCTCTTATTGTCTTTGTATGTATCGTATCGATCCTGCAATAGGCTTATTGAGTGCCCCGCAGCCCAAAAAGTTGCTCGTGTCGCAAGAAACATTTTTGCGATAGGGTTTGGGTCGCCTAACGGTGAATGTTCGGCAACACTATGGGCAAAGCGTCGAGCTGACTCTGCTGCTTTAAACATATTAAAGAGTTTCAGTCTGATTTCCTGCTGTTCAGATAAGGCGCTTCCGTTACATGAATGCCCTTTTGCATAGTTCAACGTCTCGTCTACGATCGCTCGTGCCTGGCTGGAAACGACCAGGCCCATCTGGCTATTGGCCAGGCCGACTATTCCTTTGCCGATCGAGTTTGCTTCGAACAATCCGGGGATTTTAAGCAACATGTATTTTTCGGGGATCTTCACGTCTTCGAATATGACTGCTCCTTGATTCAGTGGACGCTTACCAAGCTTGTCAAGTGGCTTTCCCTTAGAAACACCAGGCAAATCGAAGGAGCAAATCGCGAGCCCGCTGCCGTGCATACCCTTAGACAGATCGAGTCCGACATGCACAACACCGTGTGTCGCGATCGTTCCGTTCGTGATCGACGCGGATTTCCGGCCGTTGAGTATGTACTCATTGCCTTTTTTCACGGCCGTGAGGGACGGAACCACTTTGGGGTTGGCTCCGGCTTTGGTGGTTGCCATTATCCAATCCGTACCATGATCCGGTTCGGTTATTGCCCAGCAACCAATCATATTGGCTTCGCTGTCTTGACAGTATTGTCTGGCCCAGTCTCTGACCTCTTTCGAAGCGGATAGGGTTCCAAGCAAGAAAGGCATGGCCGATAGATCCATGCTGATCGCGAGTCCCGCGTCAGCATAGCCCAGCTGCTCAAAGATCAAGCGCCTGGCTTGGGCAGACACTTTTCCCAGTTTCCCGCCGAATGCGGGGGGAAGCAGCAATTTATGGAAACCGAGCTCTCGGTATTTTCTGAAGACATCCCACAAGCAGGAGTGTTCGGCAATCGCATCGGCCGGATCTTGGATCTTATCCAGCTCGATTCCGGCAGGACGCACGACCTCCATGCCGAACTCGCGCGCAGACTGTTGCATTGCCCTGGTCTTCTTGCTTGCATTGGTATCAAATTCGAAGTAATTCAATTTAACCCTCCTGTGACCCTAACCTAATAATTGCGCAACGCTTTGAGTGCGAGCACGTTGTTTGTACCATTTATGGTCATCAGTAACCCGGCGTCTCTCATCATCTTTTCAACCGGATATTCTTTCATCAATCCTGACCCGCCAAATATCTGGATCGCTTCGCTGGCGACCGTTAGTGCCGCCTGAGATGCAATTTCTCGAAGTGCGATCGCGTGTTTGCTGGAAGCCAAGACCTGATCCGCTTGATTGTATAGAGCGACGCTTCTTGCAAATGCGCGACTGGACTCGACCATGGCAAACATATTGAAAAGCTTGAGTTTAATATTATTGTGCTTGATGATTGGTACGCCGCCCTGGATCCTGTGAGTTGCATATGCAATCGATTCATCGAGCGCGCCCTGCGCAAGCCCGACAGCAATTTGTCCGATGCACCCGTGCACAGACGCCAAAGCCTTGTCGCCGATACCTTTAGCAGATATCAACAACGCCTCGGGTATCTTTACTTCGTGCAAAAGAATCTCACATTGGTTAAGGGCCCGCAGACCCATCTTGCTAACCGGATCGCTGCGCGAGATTCCAGGCTGGTCGAGAGGAATAACTGCAACCACCGCGTTTGGGCTTTCTATTGAAGCGATGCGCAAAAGCGCGTGGGTTGCGATTGAGCCATTTGTTACCCAACGTGTTTTGTGATCTTTGATAATATGATCCGTACCGACCAATTGCACGCTCCCTGACGGCCATGGCTGAACGTCTATCCAGCAGCCGACGAACTCGCCGTTCTTATCTTCAGCGTAAGCGCGAGCAAGGTTTTTGAGATCGTGCGCGCTGCTAGTCGCAGCCATCTCAAACGGAATCGCATCGGTGCATAGACTCGTTGCCAGACCCGCGTCTCCGAAACCGAGCGCTTCTACCACCAGCGGCCGTACCTTTGGATCGACTTCAGCCTTAAGCTCAGCTACATCACCTGGGAGAGCAATCCGATGTAGTCCGATGCGCCGGTGCTGTTTGATCACATCCCACAATTCAGACGTCTCAGAGACCACATCCTTTGGATCAGTCAGCATGTCAAGTGCTTTACCTACCGGCCGCATCACCTCCGCAGCGAATGTGATCGCTGTTTCCTGTATTGCCCTGGCCTTGTCACTAAGGCTAGCGTCCAATTCTAAATGCTTCATCTTTTACCTCCTTCATGATGCCTGAAGTTCCAATTTGGCTCTTTGCAATACTTTATCCCAGAACGTTTGCACGTACCCCGTCTGGCAGCCCGTCCTATAACGCGCGTAGGGATCCCAGCAGTTTCGAGCCGCGACGAGCGTCGGTGCAGCAGCACATCACCCGGATACCCGGAAACGATGGGTTCTCACCGGCTTCCATCCTGTAAATCTAGTGGAGTGTCCCTTAAATAACTTGACAGATTCTCTGGCAATTGCTATGCTTACGGTCATGCCGAACACGAGGCTGTCGATCGAGTTGAAACGGCTGAACGGACGCAGCTCGAAAAGTGGGAG